>JAURHZ010000085.1 GCA_030833025.1 Armatimonadota bacterium | reverse complement strand
GACATCGAGGGACGGAGTTGAATGTCTGATACAAAGAATCGAAGAATTGACCGTCCTGAAATCCGGCGTTCGTAACGACGTTTCCCGAGGAGAGGCTCCCAGTTAAATGAACCATGCAACATGGCCAGCCCGTGTAATCCTGATTGTCATCTCAGCGGTAATCGTCTGGACAGTCATCGCAGCACAGCGTGGCAAGAAATTGTTTATCCGCCGTATCCCGGGTTTGACCGCTATCGATGAAGCAGTAGGCCGTGCGGTTGAAATGGGCCGCGGGATTCTGTTGTCGTCCGGCCTCGGCGGCATCGATGTAGTGACGCTTCAGGCCCTTGCGATTTGTACCAATATTGCGTCCGCTGCGGCACGCTACGGAACCAAGGTACAAATGCCTATCTACGAAGCAGCACTGCTACCGATTGCTGAAGATGCAATCGGCTCCGCATATAACAAAGCTGGTCGTGGGGATGCGTTTTCATCCGATGATGTTCGTTACCTATCCAATCAGCAGTTTGCATATGCGGCAGGCGTGGCGGGAATGATTCAGCGCGAACAGTACGCTGCAACATTCCTTTTCGGTACGTTCTTCGCAGAATCGTTGATTATGGCGGAAAACGCTAACATGGTCGGTGCAATTCAGGTTGCAGGGACTCCTAGTACAACGCAAATCCCATTCTTTATTGCTAGCTGTGACTACGTAATTATCGGGGATGAATACTACGCAGCAACGGCTTATCTCACCCGACAGCCAACGCTCCTCGGATCGATGATTGGTCAGGACAGAGTCAAGATTGGCATCTTGGTGGTAGTGATGCTTGGCTTCCTCCTTACACTTGCAAAGCTTCCGCTTGTCAAGAATCTCTTCGAGGACAAAGACATGCCAGTTGCCAGCTATTTCACGCCGGACAAGGGAGGTAAGTGATGTTTCAGGCACAGCATGGAGCCGCGCTCTATACCCATTTGGCTGGAGCGGCTGTTGTATCCGTAATCCTTTTCTTTGCGTTGACTCTCGTTCCAACCAAGCTTCGACGTCCATTGATTATGGGCGTGACTTTTGCAGCGGGACTCTTTTATGCACTTGAGTTCTTCTGGCCAGTGAGCGGCCCCGAAGGCGATCAAAAGAACTTCCTGACGGCATATATCAAGCCATTCTCAGACATCACCACTGTCCTTCAATCCTTTGCACTTGGCTTGGGCGTCTATTCCCTCGTTTCCATCCATATGCGGAAGATAGCCCGGTCACAATCCGGATGGGCCTACTCACTTGTGCTTGTTGTCTGTATGGTTGTCATGGTCATCGCACACATTGGCAAAGAGTACATCAAGGCTCCTTGGGTACATCAGCTCAATGAGTTTGCGTATTCGGGTCTCATGAAGAGCCTCGATGCCACGATGTTCTCAATCATCGCGTTCTATATCGTTTCTGCAGCCTATAGAGCGTTCCGGATTCGTTCTACAGAAGCCACGATTCTGCTCGTGTCTGCTGCAATCATTATGCTTGGGCAGGTTGCCATTGGACAGGCGATTACAAATGGCATCCCGAACGAAGGCCTGACTGCAAACCTGAGAGTCGAAAACTTGGCGAACTGGATCCTCAAGAAGGTCAACTCTCCTGCGATTATGGCTATCGACTTTGGCCTCGGTGTGGGCGGCCTTGCAACGGCGCTGCGCCTCTGGTTATCTCTTGAGCGCGGTTCGTACTTCGAGGAGGAGCTATGAGAATCCCTCAGCTGGACCGCCGTGTCCTTTACATGATGCTTGCTGTTGTTGTGGCGATTCCACTTTTGGTAAACGTTCCACTGCCTCCACCTGCAATCACCCCTCCTACGCGTTCGTTCTACGAGACCATTGAGACGGTGTCTGCGGACCCAAAGACCAAAGACAAATTGGTCATCGTCTCGTGCAATTTTGGCTCTGGTACTTTGGCGGAAAACCTCAGTCAGCTTGAGGCAACCCTCAATCACATCGTCTCCAAAAAGATGAAGTTTGCAATCTTTGCATTCAATGACCCTCAGGGACGTGACCTTGGTGGCTCAACGGCGCAGCGGATTGCGGACAAGGCCGGCTATAAGTACGGTGAAGATTGGGTGAACTGGGGATTCAGGCCACCGCAGGGGATTCAATCCCTCTTGAAGGCGATGGTCAATGACTTACACGGAGCATTGGGCACTGATGTCAAGGGCACCAAACTCTCAACGATCCCTGTCATGGCGAGCTATAAGAAGGCTGACGATGTCGGTTTGATCATCGAGTTTGCCGCCGCCGATACAGTCAGGTACTGGATTCAATTTTTCCAGCGCGCTGGGACAGCCCCGATTGCGACCTTGTTCTGTCCTACATCGGTTATGGCTAATGAGGCTTACCCGATGTTGGAAACTGGGCAGCTCCAGGGAATGCTTGTCGGCCTTAAGGGAGCGAATGAGTTTGAAACGGTGATGAAGCAGCCTGGATTTGCGACGCGGGCTAGTGCATCGCTTTCCTATTCCCACTTGCTAATCATCTTCTTGATCGTCCTTGGCAATGTTGGGATGATTCAAGATCGTAAGCGTCAGCAAGGAGCGACAAAGTGAAGGAAGAAACAGTAAAGCTCATTGTCATCCTTCTGGGTGTCGCCAGCACATTAGGCATCTATTCGATTCTCTACAAAGAGAACAAGGTCTTTCGCTTCTTCGAGCATATGTACCTTGGACTCGCTGCTGGATATTCCATCTCAGCAGCCTGGAATGACATCCTGCGTCCTCAGTGGTGGACACTGATGATGATCGAAGGCCGCTGGTGGATGCTCTTTGCTATCCCCGCTGCGATGATGTTCTACATGATCTATTCAAAGCAGAACTCATGGATGAGTCGCCTGATATTCGGTTTGTTTCTTGGAGCTACAGCTGGACAGACATTCCAGTCATTTGCTGCGGACTACTTCCCTAAGTTCAGGACGGCAGCCAGCAAGGCTGTGATGGATCTTCCAGAGGTAAGCCAACCTGGCGCGTACGGACTAACCCCCTTCAGTGCCGCACTCAACAATGTGTTGTTTATGGTGATATTGGCATCGGTGATGACCTACTTCTTCTTCTCATTTGAGCAGAAGGGGAAAGTCATTCCAACGGTCAGCAAGTTTGGCCGCTACACATTGATGGTGGCATTTGGGGCGCTGTTTGGCTCAACGATTATGGCTAGAATGTCGCTTCTGATCGGCCGGATGTACTTCTTGATCCATGACTTTGTCCAAGTGCAGCTGTTGCACATGCAGTAGATAAGTCGAACAGGTTTTGAGTTGATACAGCCTGCCGGTGATCTGGCAGGCTGTTTTAGTGTCTGCCAAGCTAGTGATCCTGGGTTCAGTGTGGAATCTTCTCGGGTTATCAAGTACAGCAGTGTCACCTATCGATGCATAGAAACGTAAAAAAACAGCCCCGCGGGAGCGGGGCTGTCGTTTCTAACGTCCGGTAGCCGGCTACGCGATGACTTCCTTGATGGTATTGGTGTGTTCTACACCAACCAGCTTTTGGTTCAGTCCTCCATAGAAGAATGACAGGCGGTTCGGATCGAAACCAAGCTGATGAAGCATCGTCGCATGCAGGTGCTTGACTTGATACGGATTCTCTACGGCCTTGCTGCCAAGCTCATCGGTCTGGCCGACGGATACACCACCCTTGATGCCGCCACCAGCCATCCACATCGTGAAGCCATACGCATTATGGTCACGCCCTGTACCGCGCTCGTACTCGGCGACAGGCTGACGTCCAAACTCTCCACCCCACACAATCAGGGTTGAGTCTAGCAGCCCCCGTTGTTTGAGATCTTCCAACAGGCCAGCAATTGGCTTGTCGGTCTCACCAGCATGTAGTGTATGGTTGTCGAAGAGGTCGCCATGTGCATCCCAGTTTGCATCGTTATGGTTTCCACCAGAGTAAATCTGAATGAAGCGCACGCCGCGTTCTACTAAGCGGCGTGCCATCAGGCACTGCCGTCCAAACGGAGCACTTCGGGGATTATCCAGGCCATACATCTTTTGAATATGCTCAGGTTCTTTGCTAAGGTCTGTTGCTTCAGGCGCACTTGATTGCATTTTGTATGCAAGCTCATAGGATGCAATACGTGCCTTAAGGTTGGTATTGTCACCCCTTAGAATCTCGTGTTCATCATTGTACTGACGTAGCGTGTCAAGCATGTGACGCTGTGAGTCAGCAGCGACAGACTCAGGCCGTTTCAGGTCAAGAATTGGATTGTTGGTCGCTGAGATGACCGTAGCCTGATACGTGGCTGGCATATAGCCTGCAGACCAGTTCTTTGGTCCGGATATCGGGCCTCCACGTGGGTCTAGCATTACGACAAAGCCTGGGAGGTTTTCATTGACCGTCCCGAGGCCGTAGTTGATCCACGACCCCATACAAGGTGATCCACTCAGAATCTTCCCACTGTTCATCTGCAGCATCGCAGACCCATGAATAGGACTGTCCGCTGTCATCGAGTGAATAAACGAAATGTCATCCACATGTTTCGCTACATTTGGAAACAGGTCACTGACCCACTTGCCGCATTGTCCGTATTGTTTGAACTTCCATCGTGGTTCGACAATCCGTCCGACGTTTCGACGTCCACCGCGTCCAAACGTCTTCACCTCAATCGTTTGGTTATCCCGGCCGTACATCGTAGGTTTGTAATCGAACGTATCGATGTGGCTTGGGCCACCGTACATGTAAAGGAAGATAACGGCTTTCGCTTTGGCTGGAAAGTGTGGCTGCTTAGGCGCTAGTGGATTCTTGAAGGCAGTCTTGCCATCGGCAGCAAATGCTTGATTTGCATAAAAGCCGTTATCAAGCATCCCCGCGAGCGCGACACCGCTGAATCCTGCACCGACCTCCCAAAGAAATTGACGACGTGTTCGTCCACAGAAATTGTTTGACATTGTGGTTTCCTAATCGATGTAAATGAACTCGTTGAGGTTGAGTGCGACCATACAATATTGCTTCAAAGCATCCAGGCGATTCTGCCCGTTGGTCGACATCGCCTTTGCCATGAATGCAGTACCGCGTGTAACTTCCGCGGTAGATGGTTTGCGCTGAAGGACTCTCCAGAGGACTTCGGTGACTTGCTCAGCTGGAAATGAATGTTTGTTGGCTACAGACTTTGCAAAAACGCCGGCTTGCTCCTGAATGAACTGTGAGTTCAAAAGTGAGAGAGCCTGTGTTGGAACAACCGTCGTGTTCCTCACTGGACACGCTGTGTCCGTATCGGCTGCATCAAATGCCGCAAAGAACGGGACAACAAGCGAGCGCTTGATCTTCACGTAGACGCTTCGCCGTGCCTGATCCTCAGGACTCGAAAGCCCCCACCCAGCACCGGGGACGCTCTGTCCTGCAAGAACTTCATCAGGAATTCGAACGAGAACACTAGGTCCACCAAGGTTGAGATTCAGCTGGCCCGATGCGCTAAGAATCGAATCACGAATCACTTCAGCTTCTAGGCGTTGCATATCAACACGCCATAGGAGCTCGTTTTCCGGGTCCTTCTTCAGAGCAGCTGGGTTTGGAGCGCTGGACATTTGGTAGGTGTTGCTCAACAAGATTTCTTTGTGGAGTGCTTTGAACTTCCATCCACCAGCTACAAACCGACCAGCAAGGTAATCAAGCAGCTCAGGGTGCGTAGGTTTTGTGCCTGTATAGCCAAAATTACTTGTCGTCCGTACGATTCCACGTCCGAAGTGATGCTGGAATACTCGGTTGACGATGACACGGCTGGTAAGTGGATTGGATGGCTGTGTAATCCAATCGGCGAACTGTGAACGCAAACCAGTGGATGGAGAACCGTCTGGGTTGGGCTCAACCGGAGCATCCAAGGCTACTAGAACGCTTGGAAAACCAGGTTCTACTTTTTCGGTGGGTGCCGCAGCAGCTCCACGGGCAAGGACAAATGTTTCCCTAGGCTTTGCACCGGGTTCTGTCACACACAATGCGGTCTCAAGACCAGGCGGTGGGTTATCCCGGGTTTCATGACGCTCTTTCAACAGGCGAACATAGTCATCAAATTCGGACTGTGAGATCACGTTTGGAACACGCAGTTTAAGTAAGCCTGGGCGCTTGAACTCATCGCGGAATTCCTGATGTTCGACGGGAATGAACGTCTTTTGTGCTTTTTGCTCAATGCCACGAATTGTCCGATCAAGCTGCTGAAGCTTGTCACGGTGCGTACGTAAATCGGCTTGGTACTTTGCGACGATTTCTTTGGATGCAATCGGACGCAGCGAGCGTTCCATAACGCTCTCGTGTGACCGAAGGCCGTAGCGGTTGATGTTATTGAAGAACGCGACCATACGGTAGTAGTCGCGCTGTGGCAGCGGATCAACCTTGCTGTCATGGCAGCGTGCACAGTTGACATTTAGCCCGAGTACTGACTGACCAGTGGTTGTAACGATGTCATCAAGTTCATCGAAACGCGCCTGCTCCGGATCGACAGGCTCATCATCCCACTGTCCAAGACGATAGTAACCCGTTGCAATCAGGCCATCTGTTCCGGCATCTGGAAGCTCATCCCCTGCCAGCTGCTCTTTGATAAATCGGTCGTAGGGCTTGTCATCATTGAATGACTTAATTACGTAGTCACGGTAACGCCAGACATCTGGTTTGTCGCCATCCCGTTCGAATGAATTCGTCTCCGCATATCGAACCAGGTCAAGCCAGTGGCGACCCCAGCGCTCGCCGTATTGTGGACTAGCGAGTAGACGATCGACAACCTTAGCATACGCATTAGGTGACTTATCAGCAATGAACGCCTCAATTTCGGCTTTGCTTGGTGGCAATCCAATGAGGTCATAGGTGACGCGGCGCAACAGCTGGACGCGGTTGAGCGGAGCGTTTGGCTTTAGACCATTTTGCTCAAGCTTTGCTAGCACGATTCGATCGATTGGTAGCTTGCCCCACTTCGCATCCTTGACGGCAGGGAGAGCGACCGGGCGGACTGGTTTAAACGACCACCAGTTGCGCGCATAGTCATCCACTTGAGGCGGACCAGATTTGACCACAAACCCGGTGTCAGCCCACGGACTCCCGGCAGCCATCCACTTTGCAATCGTGTCGGTATCTGCGGTACTCACCTTCGAAGATGGAGGCATGGAACGGCCATCGTGGCGCATCGCACGCACCAACAGACTAGCTTCTGGCTTGGCTTTATTGAACGATGCACCACTTACTCCGCCGCGGAGGAAAGCTGCACGTGTGGACAAATCAAGTTTCCCAGATGCATTGGCACCCGTATGGCATGCGACACAGTTTTCCTGCAAGATTTTCACAGCCGTCTTGGCGAGTGTTCCTGCATTCCCGATGCCCGATTTCGTGGCAGTCGGCGGAGCTGGTCTAGCCGATATCGCTCCAGCGGCAACTGTCACGACAGATGCCAACAACAGCGTTGTCCGTCCAACGTGAACCTTCATGCAAACCTCCACGCTGCCGGGATTCAGCAGCATCGCTTTCCAATCTAATATTCTGGCATATTCACTGGTTCGATTGCCTTGCATGATGTTCCGATGGGTTGTATCTTGCACCAGCCATTTAGGACAAACGGTCGAATTACGTCTGAGGGTATGGGCGGTTTACGGTTTACATCGTGATTTCGGATATGCAGCCATATATTTGCCGTCCAAGCGCATGCATTTTCCTAGACAAGACTATCGTCGTGCTGTCGTATCTTGTTTGACATATTTACCGACCTCAGAATGAGAACTCAACCTCAGCTATACATTTTCATAGAGCCAATGTGGTTCAGATTCTATTCCAGAAATACTTATGTCAATGACCAGCTGAATTCCGTTTGGAGTTGGATTTACCGCCCGCCATTTCAGGTCTGCGCCTGCATCTTTGGCACGCTTACTCCAACTTTCAACATGTATTGCTACTTCTGTCCATCGTGTATTTTGAACGAAGCGATCTGCCCAGATTCCACGGGCAGCATTTGCCGACCACGGATTCGCCATCAACAAACTATCCCAGTGCTGCGCCTGATCCAAGGCGATGTCCTGAATAGCTCCATGCTTCTGGAGAATGGCCGCAATCAACTGGTAGCGAGCTGTTTCGAGATGAGGTTCGCCTTCGACAATGACGGTGATATCGCCAAGGTGGTCAACGCTGATATGCGCAGGTGCAAGGCGGGCTGTCGCTATCTGCCGCAGCGCAGCGAACGGGTCATTGATGCCGGTAAATCGAGCCACAGCACGGCCATCAGGGCTTAGCCACAACGGAATCCGGGCACCTAAAATGTGAACATCATCGCCTGGTCGAAATACTTTCGCATCGATCCACGATATGCTCCGCGTCTGGTCCATCGTCTCCACAAATGAAATGGCATCGCGGAAACTACCGTATCTACCAGCGAGGACACCGCTTGCATTTGTCGCGACTGCCCCACCAATCGTTGCTGTCGAACCGCTTCCTAACCACTGACCGAGAGTCCAGCCATGCGGCGCGACAAATGCCTCGGCCGCATCAATGGCAACACCTGCCCCAACCACTAACTCCTGCGTTTCTGGGTCTATGGTGAGTAGATCAAGGCATTTGGTGTCGATAAAGACCTTGGCGGCACTTGGCCGGGATGTTGATGTCCCGCCTCCGACCAGCTCATAAGCAATGCATGAAGCACTGAGAATTTCCACTGCCTTCACAAATGCACTGCGGTCACGTGGCGTTACAAAGGTTGCCCGTTCC
>JAURHZ010000084.1 GCA_030833025.1 Armatimonadota bacterium | reverse complement strand
CACATGGCATCCCCGTCGGCGGGGATATTGACTATACAGATTCAGCGACGCTGATTCAGGCATTTGACGGGAGACGGGAAATTTGATGGCTTCGCTCAGATTCGCAACGGTTTTGGGACTGGCTACGTTTGTTTCTATGCTAACCCCAGCGGTTGCAGCCGTTCAGGAACCTAACATGGCGTTGGTACGCCTTGCAAAAGATAGCGAATATCTCTTCCTGACCATCAAGGTCCCTTCCACTGATATTCAGGGCCTAACAAAGAGCATTAGCCCCCAAAGCCTCCCCGCCATCTACAAAGATGACTGCGTAACACTGTCCCTTTTACCTGATGGCGGTAAACCAGTAACGATTACCTATTCCCCTGCAGGCGGATTTGGCTATACC
The DNA here is from genome assembly GCA_030833025.1 of Armatimonadota bacterium. GTDB lineage: Bacteria > Armatimonadota > Armatimonadia > Armatimonadales > Armatimonadaceae > CAIRTT01. Next base: position 8,413 of record JAURHZ010000084.1, on the reverse strand, counting down.
AAGGATGGAATTCCGGCGGCGTATTTCAAGATGAAGTACGGCGTATCAATCGATGGAACTATTGGAGACACTACCGATAAAGACAACAGCTGGCAAATCGAGGCTGCTATTCCATGGGACGCACTTGGCTGTATGTCCGAAACGCCGCTACGTGGATTTTTACAGATTAGGAAAAAGGGTTCTGCCACCGTTGCCACCTACCCCGACAATGTAGACACGGCGACTCCGGCAACCTGGCCCAAGCTGTCATCGGCATTTTCGCTGTTACCTAAAGTGACAAGTCCGCTGATTGATGGACGATTCGAAACTGCAGAGTGGCCAGAGGCAGAAATCCAAGTGGCGTTGCCAGCATGGCAAACTAAGCAGACGACTGCAGTGATTACTGCTCAGGCAGGTGTTGCACCAACCCTCGATGAAACTCGTAATCCTCCAGTGATCAAGTCCATCGGAGCCCTTTACTTTGCATCGACCAATGCGGATCTCCTAAAGCCATCCTCGCCGACACGTGGCGTGATTGCACGCGATGGAAGCATAGGATTCACGGACCAACCGTTTTTGGGTATGGGACCGTGGTATTCGAGCGACCGTGTTGACCACCACCGCCGTGAGCTACTTGGGATGCAGCGGGCAGGCATCGATGTCGCCTACTGCGTTACCGGGGGCACTGGTGTAGCCGGTGTTCTTGACATGAAGGCTCAGATGGTTGTTGCTGCAGCAAAGCAGGAACTCATCCTTCGTGGCGAGCAGACACCTGCACTTGCTCCGTATATTTTGTTGCCCACTGATGATGCCCCTCTGGACGCAACGACACCCGCTGGCATCGATCGACTCTGGGACATCATCCAGCGCTGGGTCATCGCTACGCCTCCTCAAATGCGCCATGTGTTTCCTGTTGGAGCAAGCACGCCTGTTGGTACGGTGTTAGCAATACCGGTTGTCATCGATGGTGAATCCGTCATCCTCCCACCCGATGCGTCGTGGGCCAATACGCTGCGTCAACGCTATGCGGAGCGGTTTGGTGGCACGGCTGGTAGCCCAACACTCATTTTCATCGGTGGTGAGAAACTAACTTCGAACTCTTCTGGTCTTTTTGGATCAGTTGGACGCAGCGTCCGACCGCTGGCACCAAATATCGCGGTGGTCAGTCCCGGGGGACAGAAACCATTTGTCCCACGTAGGCTTGGTGAGACCTATAAGCAGAGCTGGGATGCATCCCGAACCGCAGATTGGGTATTCATCAATTCGTGGAATGACTTTGCAGCTGGAAATGAAATCGCTCCAAGTCGACAATATGGCGAAGGCTATGTTGGTCTCACGCGGCTCTATAAAACGACCGGCACCGCTGGGACACTGGTCGATGTCCGGGTTCAAACTAAGGGTGTTCCTACGGTTGTCGCATCTCCCGAACTCTTTGTCGCAGATGTCATCATCCAAAACAAAGGCACAGCTCCTCTTGAGCCAAGTGCCGTTAAAGTTGGCTATCGCTGGCTTCAGAATGACAAGGTAGTCGCAACGATTCCAACAAGCAGCCGATTGACATCACTGCTTGCAGGAGGAACATCCGTCACGACAAAGGTAGCGGTGTTGTGTTCGATAGATGGTTCGACTCCGTTGCCCGATGGCGACTATATCTTAGAGTTTGTTACGGAAACCGCCAACACAACCAGAACCACTAGTCAGGTCGTGACCGTACGAACGCAAAAACCTTTTGCAGAAATTCGTGCAACAACCCTGTCACCGCTTCAAAGAACGGGTGCTCGGGTTCCTGTTACCGCTGATGTACGCTTTGCAGGCTCGAATGGAATCGCCGCGGGTACTTACAAACTTTTCTGGCGTATTCTCTCCGCGGACAAAACCATGGTTCTGTCCACAGGTGAGTCTCAACATCCTAAAGTGCTACGTCCGGGAGCCTGGGAACAGCTTCGCGCGACGGTTGATTTCCGGGATACCGATCGTAATCCCCTTGCAGGTGCATACCCTGAACAGACCGGGACGGCGGAGGGTGCAACACTCCCAAGCCATGTCTGGGTTCAGTTCCTTGTAAAGGATTCTGATGGCAACGTAGTCACCGAACCGTTTGAGCAAGCAGCGGCAGTCTATCCCGGCAATGAAGAAGCTCGGGTTCGCCTTGTAGCCCCACTCGGGCAGGCGACATTTGATGCAGGTTCCGATGGCAAAGTAACTGTCAATATTGCAAATACAGGAATTGAAAAGTGGACCAAGGGTTCGCTTGGCCTTACCGGTAGATGGTTCCAAGCGGATGGATTCCCAATGTCCGTGAATCTTGCCTTGCCAACGGAATACATTAAGAGTGACATTCCGGTTGGTGACAGTACAGACCTACAAGTTACCTTCCGGGTGCCGGACCGTCCAGGTAGGTATATTCTTGCCGTATTGCCAATGCGTCCGCCGGACTTCTTCCTAACGACACACCCAGTAACACGGAGTGAGGATGCTGTCTTTATTGGAGTAACCGTAAGCGGTGGCCGTGCAGTGATGATTGATTTGCAGGACAAATTTGACACCGACGCCGTTGCTTATGAAAATGCTCCGCGTGATGGTGATGTCGATGGCTTGGGTGCTACTTTCCCTGGAGAGTGGTTCCCAGCAGATCGCTACGGAATCAATTCTGGACAGCTGTTCTACCCAAGTGGCTACGCAAGTGACATCTCAAGCGAAATTGTTAGGTCAATCACATTCAAATTTGGCCCGACCACCCCTGGTGCCAAAAATGCAGTCACAGGTAAGGGACAACGTATCGATGTCCCATCGAACAAATACGTTGCTCTTCACATTGCTGCAGTCGTCATAGGGAACCAACCTAAACCCGTACAACTGACGCTACGTTACAAAGATGGCAAAACGGAAGTTGTCACACGAACCATTCGAGACTGGACAGCCCCCGTACGTGTGGATGAAGCCATTTCAATGCGCTTTCCACGAAAGCGGATGCCTACCGGGGACCAAGATGCGCTTCTGGCGTGGCAACACCTCGTGATTCCGGTTCGTCCAGCGGCGGATCTTATTGGAATAGACCTACCAAAGGATGCTTCTGTTAAGATCTTCGCTATCAGTCTGGAGCGGTAATTCGTTTCCTGAATGGGTAGGATTACGTTAGGACTGATTACACTGTCGAGTCCGATGTCATGTAGATGTGGAGTTAGCCTGAATGTCAGTTTGGGATGTAATCGTTGTAGGATCTGGGCCAGCAGGCGCGACATGTGCATGGAAATGCGCCGAAAGTGGCTTGCGGACACTCCTTATTGACAGAAATGCCACCTTCCCGCGCTATAAACCCTGTGGTGGCGGTATTCCTGTGTCGCTTCAGAACCATGTAGCTGGTCTGGACCCGGATGGCTTTCTTGAAACAACGGTCACCCATCTTCGCCATTCATGGAAGGGAAAAGACCCTGTTCTTGCACCAATGCTCACCGCTGCAGACCAGCCATCTGAAGTATGGATGGTGATGCGCCCGAAGTTTGACCACTACTTGCAGAGCCGAGCTGAGGCGGAAGGTTCGAGTGTTATCCTTGGAGCCCGAGTGATGCAGGTCGAGCCTGATTCGACAGGCGTCAATGTAACCACTGACGACGGAACTGTGCATCGGAGCCGGTACGTCGTTGGCGCGGATGGAGCTAAGGGCGTTGTAGGCTCCCGAGTTGGATTACGCCTCAATAAACGCTGGGGTATTGCAAGAGAAGCAGAGATTCCTTACCCGAATGCAACACCAGAGAATCCGTGGCACCCGGACCTCGAGAAGGCAGCTTGCTACCTTGACTACGGAACCGTTAAGAACGGCTATGCCTGGATTTTCCCGAAACTTGGAATTCTGTCTGTCGGTGCCGGAATGTTAACACCGAAGAAACCAACTCCGGCAGGTCTGAATACTGTCGGGATCACCTTGCTGAATGCGATGAAGATTCAGCTTACCTCTGCTGGTTTGTCACCAGATTTACTTGGGTCTGATATCAAAATTTGGGCTCATCCAATCCCATATTGGACAGGGAATGAGCCAATCGTTGATCAAAGCTGTCGAGTGTTACTCGTCGGCGATGCTGCTGGGTTGGTGCAACCGTTATTCGGTGAAGGCATTCAATATGCTGTCCGTAGTGGTGCCCTAGCTGCGAAACATCTTGCATCCGATACTGTTTCCACCTATGCAGAAAGCATAAAGTCAATGTTTGGCGGCGAATTCGATGCTGCTAATCGCGTGGCAAAGCTGTTCCACCGTACGCCCTACCTATCCTACAAACTGGGTGTCAAGAATCCCGCAGGAACTAAGCTGGTTGGGCGCTTGATGTCTGGTGACTTACACCTTGAAGGTATTGAGCAGAGAATCATGGATAAACTGCGCCCAGCGGTAAAAGCATAATGGGAATACACAACTCCTGAAATTTTGGCGTTTACGTGGCTACTTGGATGTAGTTAAGGCCCCAGCCGTTTGGACTTGCCCCACGGAAGTGCTCGTTTACGAGAACGTCCCGGGCTATCTTTACGGTAATCAATGCTTCATGAAGCGCTTGATATCGACGCTAAATCCGTGATTCCCCTGATTTTCGAATGGTGGTCGAATCCGCTTTCATGGTTTTCAAACATCGATTCTCACTTTTTTTTGAAAATCATTATCATTTATACTTCATTTCATTTGCAAGTATCGTAATATGTTTTCGCGGCTATTCAGGTGGCCGAAGTGTGAATGATGGGTACTGTAACACTTATTCAGTGTTCTCAACTGTCAATTACACGCCAAATCAGGATAAAAATATCTACTATGAGTGGATATTGGAGAACTAATGGCTCGTAGAACAACAAAATTGGTTGCCGAACCCACACCCGAACCGACCCCGGTCGTTGAAGCCCCCGTTCGTCGACGTCGTCGTCGCACTACGGTGGACACGGAGACTCAGTCAAGCCGACTAGTTAGTGCATTATTGGCAACACGTGGTGCACGAGGCGCATCACAAACTGAGCTTCGCAACATTATTCAGTGGGCGCGAAGCGTAAATGCTGAGGCTGAGCACTTTAAGACCGTTAGTGGTCGCCAGCGCCGTATTCGCCAACAAGGTACAGCAGATCGCTTGGCAGCGTTTCAGCTTGACAAAACTTTACTCGATGGCGTGCTAGAGGGCAAAATCGGCATTGACATCGATGATGCCGGCCAGATTATCTTCTTAAATGTTGAAATCGCTGAATAATCAGTATTATCCCGTTACAGAAAAAGTGCCGGCCTGCGTCAATGCGGGCCGGCCTTTTATTTTGCCTAGTTTGTACTCTTGTGTGAGCTCAGTTGCCTCGCTCACATGGCTTGACAAACCGATGAGGTCTAATTGGGATGGCGGTATCACGAGCGTGGTTATCAGCCAACTCCTTGATTTTGGACATCAAGATTTGCCCGGCAATTTCCTTATCGATTCCTTTCTCAAAAGTGAACGGATCGCCAAAGATAACATCAATCCTGCCACGACGGAGCGGCCGGCTAACTCCAAGCATCTCAAAAGAACCCTTTACATATACCGGTACAAGCTGCACGCCCATCCGCATCCCGAGCGTTGCTGCACCGGCTTCCGGAGCCTGTAAGCCACCGTCAGGGCTACGTGTACCCTCCGGGAATATGCAAAGACAGCGACCTTCTGCCAAACGTTGTATTGCTTGCTTATAAGCAGCCCTGTCCGCACTTCCACGTTTGACGGGAAAGCAGTCAACGCCATCAAGTAGCCAGCCCAACAGCTTGATCTTGAACAGCTCGGCCTTCGTCATGAAGAGAACACGTCTTGGAGCAGCAACTCCGATGGCAACAGGATCTAAAAGACTTGCATGGTTTGATACGAGAAGGACTGCCCCATGCTTCGGTACACGATCGGCACCACGTACATAGAGCCCGCCCATCAACCAAATAAAGAGATTTCCAGCCGTTTCTAGGAAGGCATAGGTATCGTGTTTTTTAGGTCGCAGTGGAGTTGACTCTGTCATTACTAAAATTCCAAGTCAGTTTACTGTACAAGGCAGTTTTTATGAAATCAGTCGTATCATGCCCGGACCATCTAGTTGGTGAATCGATTGGAACTGCGAGCTATTCAAATCGACGCTGGAATCTATACGGTCATGCATGCCTGGTCACAGGCTAACTATGTGTTCGAACCCGGCTCACAATCATCGTGATGACATCATCAATAACAATTCCATCCGTGTTCAGCTCCCAAGCGCCATCGGCGACCCGAAGGGGCGAATCATCGCGGTTCATATCGCGATAATCTCGCTCACTGATTTGCTGCTCGATGTCATCCAATGCGACGAATTTTCCCGTTGCTACTAACTCTCCGGCACGGCGTCGCGCACGTTCACCAACGGATGCCGTCAGGTATATCTTGACCTCCGCATCGGGAAATACGACAGTACCAATATCTCGACCTTCCATCACGATGGAATCTCGTGCTCCGAGGTGTTGCTGTTGCCTGACCATAGCTACCCGAACCCCGGGGATCTGGCTAACAATCGATGCTGCTGTACCAATTTCGGGCAGCCGGATATCCGATGTGACATCGGTTCCGCCGAGAAAAACCCTTGGAGGCACACTCTGGTCAAATGTGATGTCGATGTCATTGGCGAGTGTCGTCAGAGCAGCCGCATCCGTAAGAGAAATCCCTTTTGCAATCGCAGCAAATGCCACCGCTCGATACATCGCGCCACTATCTAAATATACAAACCCCAGCTGCCGTGCTACTTCGCGTGAAACCGTGCTCTTCCCCGCTCCCGCTGGACCATCTATTGCAACCCTGATGTTTCCCATTACGCGAGTAGCCCCTCCCAACGGTCAAAGAAGTCTGGAAATGTCTTGTTAACACACATCGGATCTTCAATCACAACCCCATCGTGCCTAAGTGCGAAGACAGCAGCTGCCATCGCCATCCGATGATCGTCATATGTGCGCCAAATCGTGTTCGTACTCGACTCGTCGGTGGTATGCGGAAACACGCTTATGGCATCATGTTCTTCACGAGTCGTGACACCAAACCTGGTTAGTTCTGCAGCTGTAGCGCTGAGACGGTCCGTTTCCTTATGGCGAATGTGACCAACATTATGAAATCTACTTGGACTATTACAGTACGGCGCAACGACAGCTGCCGTCATTAATGTGTCCGAGATCGCATTCATGTCCATTTCAGTTCCCACAAGTTCAACACGACGTGCGTCCACACAAAGGCCTTCAGCCGTGTCCGTCACCAGACACCCCATTGCCTCAAGGACTTCAGTAAAAGCAGTATCACCTTGGAGGCCATCACGGTGGATATTCGCAACGGTCACGCACCCACCCGTTACCGCAGCGGCAGCGAAGAAATAGCTGGCCGATGATGCATCTGGTTCGATGATGTACTCACCTGGAGATACATACGGGGTTCCTGCGCTGACGGAAAAGGCCCGGAGCTCTTCGTCTGTACGAACCGTAACACCAAAATCAGACATCATTCGAATGGTCATCAAGACGTAGGGAGCCGACAGCAATGGACCGTCGATTTCAATAACTGAGTCTGCGGCGGCATAAGGAGATGCCAGGAGCAAGCCGCTCAAAAACTGACTACTGATGTTGGCACGGATTGTGGATTGGCCCCCCTTAAGACCGGCGGCCTGAATCTCAAGCGGCGGGCATCCCGTACCGTTGACCGATGAAACATTTCCACCAAGCTGTTCGACGGCATCGATGAGATCCTGCATCGGGCGCTCACGCATCCGCGCCACGCCATCGAGCGTAACGACTCCATGCCCTGCTGCGATAGCAGGTGTGATAAACCGTGCGGTCGTACCAGAGTTCCCAACGAAGAGCTCAGCAGCTGGAACATTGAAAGCCCGTCCGAGTCCGGTCACGGTTATGGTTTCAGCTTCAACATTGATGATAATCTCGACGCCAAGCTTCTTTAGGCAATCAACCATCCGGTCTGTGTCATCACAAAAAAGAGCATTCCGTAGAGTGGTTGTCCCTTGGGCAAGCGCTGCGAGGAGCAGTGCCCGGTTCGTGATGCTTTTGCTCCCGGGAACGGAAACAACTTTGTTGATGGGATGTGCACAGGACTTGGCTTTGTAATTCATCACGCTGAAGGATATCGCACCACGTTATCGGGATGTCGCATTCCTGCATGCAGCAGATTTGCAAGTGTTGCATCATCCTCGTCAGCAAGCGCCTGTTTTACGGCTAGTAGGAGATCTAGGTATCCATCGAGGGTCTGAACGACCGCGGCCCTATTGCTAGTCAAAATGCGTGTCCAGACTTCAGGGCTGGATGCAGCAACCCGTGTGGCAGAGTGAAAGCCACCTGCTGCGAGTTCAAAAACTGGGAGTCCCGTGACAAGGTCTGCTTGACGCGCCATCGCGTACATAGCGTATGCGGCGATATGTGGAAGATGGCTCGTAATCGCAATAC
>JAURHZ010000083.1 GCA_030833025.1 Armatimonadota bacterium | reverse complement strand
TTCCGAGTCGGAAGGCGTGTCCCATGGCGGCGTGATTATCAGCCGGGATGCCTGCCGGTCGTGGAGCGACCCTATTCCGATTGGCAAAGGGCAGGGAATTGGCCTGGATGCCGAAACTGATGTCATCCAATGCACGGACGGCACCCTCTGGGCGGCGCTTCGCTCGAGTAAAGAGAATATGCACTTTGCGACATCCGTTGATGATGGCCGCACGTGGAGCCGGGCCATTGATATTGGGTTCAAGGGGCACTGCCCGCACTTGAATCGACTCCGCAGCGGGGCAATCCTCATGTGCCACCGGCTTCCAAAGACCGAAGTCAGTATTAGCTACGATGAATGTCGCACGTGGAATGGTCCGTACCGGATCGCGGATGTCATCGGGGCCTATCCGAGCAGCGTTGAGCTCCGTGATGGAAGTGTCCTTTTTGTGTACTACACCGAGGGTGTGGGAAGTGTGATTCGTGCGGCGCGCTACGGTGTTAGTCGCACTGGCCTGAAGCCGCTGCCATTGAGGTAGAGCGGATATAATCCGGGCATGATTGCACAGCTCCGTGGCCACGTTGTACGCGTCGCAGCACCGACATTGGTGCTCGATGTAAACGGGGTTGGCTACCGGGTTTCCGTACCGGCATCCGTGCTTGAAAACCTCCCACCGGATGGCACACCGCTCACCCTCATCACGCACATGCAAGTCCGTGAGGATGACATGTCGCTGTTCGGTTTCCTAGATGACCAAGAGCTCGAAGTCTTCAACCTTTTACTAAGTGTGTCAGGCGTCGGACCCAAGGCAAGCCTTGCGATGCTTTCCGCGCTTGGCTCTGTTGGAATCGCAAAGGCGGTTGCGGGCGAGGATGTCCGCACACTGACAAAAGTCCCCGGAATCGGCACGCGCACTGCGCAGCGCCTCGTGGTTGACCTCAAGGAAAAAATGCTCCCGATTGGCCTTGGTGGCGGTGGAACAACATCCCCACTAGGAACGACAAAGCCGAGTGTCACCGCACAGCCTGCCGTGCACCCCAATGCCCTCATCGCGGATGTCATTTCGGCTCTGCAAAATCTCGGGTATCCAAAAGCCGATGCGGTTAAAGCAGCGGAGAGTGCCCATGAGCAGCTTCAGGGGACGGGTGTGGTTCCTGAGTTTGCAACCGTTTTGCGCGCAGCGCTAAGCCATTTGTCACGCTAAGCGGGAGCTCAGAAACAACGCAATGGCAATAGAATCATCCCCTTTCCAGAAAGCCCAGCAGGCGCCGCAGCCACCTGCAGAGCGGATTGTCGATACTGCAGCGCAGGGCAGCGAAGATGGCGAGCTCTCCCTTCGTCCCAAGCGCCTCTCGGAGTACATCGGGCAGAACAAAATCAAGGAACAGCTTGGCATTTCGCTAACTGCTGCCAAAATGCGTGGCGAAGCGCTTGACCACTTGTTGCTGCATGGACCTCCCGGACTTGGCAAGACATCTTTGGCACACGTCATCGCACTCGAGATGGGCGCAAACCTGCGCGCGACATCCGGGCCAGCCATCGAGCGCCCCGGCGATCTGGTCGCCATTTTGTCCAACCTCGAGGATGGCGCGGTTCTGTTCATCGATGAAATCCATCGCCTGAACCGCCTCGCGGAAGAGTTTCTCTATCCGGCGATGGAAGATTTCGAAATGGACATGACGATTGGTCAGGGTCCAAGTGCGCGAACGGTCAAAATTCCGCTTGCTAAGTTTACGCTCATTGGTGCGACAACGCGCCCGGGCTTGCTGACGAATCCGCTGCGTGACCGCTTTGGCATTGTGCAGGGGTTTGAGTTCTACGAGGATGCTGACTTAACGCAGATTCTGATTCGGTCGGCGGATATTCTCGGTGTTGGGATCGATGAGCGTGGGGCCGGCGAGCTGGCTAGTCGGAGCCGGGGGACGCCACGTATCGCAAACCGCTTGCTCAAGCGTGCGCGTGACTATGCGCAGGTCAAAGCGGATGGCGTGATTACCCACGAAGTCGCGGATGCGGCATTGAAGATGATGGAGGTCGACCGGGTCGGACTCGATAGTCTCGATCGGTTGTACCTAACGACATTGATTGACCGCTTCGATGGTGGCCCGACGGGTGCTGAAACGATGGCGGCTACGCTTAGGCTTGAACGCGATACGATTGAGGATGTGCTGGAGCCCTTCCTGATGATGGCGGGTTTTCTACAGCGCACTCCCCGGGGACGGACGGCGACACGGCGGGCATATGAGCATCTTGGACGCAGGATGCCAAAGAGCCGCAGTACGGATACCCAACCCGGACTTTTAGAACTGGAGTCATAGACGGAATGATTTGTCCTGTTTGCAGCGCACATAATCTGCCTGGTAGCAAGTTCTGCCGCCAGTGCGGGAAAAATCTTGCGCCTGCGGCAGTGGCCATTCCCGATACTCCGCCAACCGATATCCCAGTAGCACCACCCACCCCGCCCCAAGCATCACCTGTCGTGATTGAGGAAACCCTCACCCGGGATGTAGTTGACACAGATGTCATCGCAGACCCTGACCGGATGCGGAAGGTGGCGACATTCCTTCGAGATGCACAGGCGCACATCGACCGCGGTGATTTTTCTGCCGCCGCAGCAGCCGCTGAAGAAGCTGCCGCGATTCATCCACATTCGATTGCAGTCCTCTCGATGCGAGCGACGCTTTATGAGCGCATGGGGCGCTTCTCCGATGCTGTTGCCGTACTTGACAAGCTAGATGCACAGGCGCCGCTAGGTAAGGAAATGATTGGCAAGCGAGCCATTCTCAAAGCCAAAGCAAATGCCGCATCGAATGCAGAACCAGAACAGATCCCGCTCATTGACCGGCTTAAGTCCATTGACCGCAAGGTTTGGATTCCTGCTGCCGCCGGCCTTGCAACCGTCGCGTTGATATCTGGTATCGGTGCAGCGATTATCAATGCCAACCGTGACAATGCTCCAGAAAAGGTTGTCGCCGCAGATGGCACGCCATCAAAGCCAGTGTGGAGCACGGCAAATGCGATGCAAGGTGCTGCATCCCAGCAGCAAACACAGACCCAGGGACAATCGCAGACGACATCCATTTATGCTCCTCCCGCTGTGCAGCGTCCATTAATGCCTCCTCCAACCGGCAATCGTAACGACCCATTCGCACCCGTCGCACCACGTCCAAGTACGACAGACAGCCAGCCAGTTCCGGTGCCAGATACACAAGGAACCAACCCAGGACGCATCCTGCCTGATCCATCTTCAGTTGGGTCTGCTGCAGCATCTGGAAGTGGCGTCTTTACGCCCATCCCACAAGCGAACCCACGCACCAACAGCCAGCAACAAGGTGGAAGCGATACGAACCGCGGCAATCCCATTCAAGCCACACCGCCATCGCAGGGTGGAAATGCTCCGATTCAGGCAGGGCCTCCACCCGGCTCAAATGGCGGTATCGTTTCACCTCCAGGGGACAAAAGCCAAGGAAATGATCAAGGCTACATCCGCATCGAGCTCAATCCACCAAAGCGTGGAGGAAAGTCGGGCGCATCTGGGGCATCGGCCGGTGGCAGCCCCGAAGCCAGTACTCTCGGAAAAGCGGTCAACCTGCAACGTGGCGGGCAGTACAGCGCAGCGATTGACCAATATCGTGTTGCACTCTCGGATGGCGCAGATGGCGGTGCTTGTTATCAGGGCATGGGTCTTTGCTACGACCGTATTGGAGACCGCTCCGCGGCTCGAGTGAACTACCGTAAGGCGATTGCAGCCTATCTTCAACAGACGGAAGGTCCGCAGCGCAGGTCAGCGGAGCAAAGTATCGCAGCGTGCAGGGCAGCACTGGAGGCACTTGGAGATGGATAGAATTTCACGACGCAGTCTCTTATTGCTGATGCTGGGTGTTGCCATATTTCCTCTGGATGCCATCGCGGCCCCTCCAGCGCGACCTGTCATTCTGGTCATCCCAAGTGGTCAAAATGCAGTCGTCCCTGTCTCGGGTACGGTCGACACCAAGAAAATTAGTGACCTGGACCGCATTCATCTCGCAGCAAAAGCCGTGAAAGCGATTTTCAATGATGAAGCGGCAGTGGATGCCATTCTCTTTGATATGGAACAACCTGCGATTCAGCGGGCCGTCCTTGAGAGCAAGCTTGCTGGAATCAAGGATGAGCTGACCGAAGAGCAGAAGGTCAAGATTGCCACGATGTACGGTGCAACCCACATCGCCAGTGTCAATGCCGTCAATGGAACGTTCGCCGGTCTCAAAGGCATCGGAGACCAAGTACAAACATTCAATGCGAATACGCAGAATGCCATCAAGGCCGGTCAAAAGGGCAAAGCAGACCCGAAAAAGACAATCGTTACGCAACCTTTAAACACGGATGCATCCAATGCTCCGAGTCTGCTCCTCAGCGTGCTAACCATCGCGAAGGGCAAGATTCAGAAGCGCTGGGAGCAGTCTGTCATGCTCGGTACGGATGACAACACAACCATCGCGGACCTTGCGAACTCCAAAGGGACATTCCCAAGTACATGGGCCAGTGCAGCACGAAGTCTCGTTCTGAAGTTCCTCAATGAGAACCTCAAGGATGCCCGGATGGCAGCTGTTGATCGCACGCTGCTACCACCGCAGGCTACCCCGCAGACGGAAAAGGTCGCTCCAGTGGAGAAGCCTATCGATGCTCTTGCTGAAGCAGCAGCATTGACAACCAAGGGCCGAACATTTGTATCCGAAGGGCAAATAGTCGAAGGGATCAACTTCCTCCGCTACGCCGTTGACCATGCCCCTCTTGCCGCAGCTCCCCGCCTTGCCCTTGCCGAAGCCTATGCATCTACCGGGCGTTTAGAAGAGGCATCCGGAGAAGTTCGCCGAGCACGCCGAATCGTCAAGGACATGACGGCTGATCAGGATAGTGCGTTCAGTGCAATCCTTGCGCGCAGTCTCGTCGCATCCGCAGACCCGGAAGGAGCAAAAAATGCCTACCTGCAGCTGCTACGCGACAAGCCGGATGACACCGTAACACGTCTTCAATTTGCTGAGCTCCTCCTGCGGACCAAAGATGCATCAGGAGCTGAGGTGCAGTATCGCATCATCCGGAAAAAGGACCCTGCAAATGTCCTCGCAGCCGTCGGATTTGCCCAGTTGGTAGCATCACGTTCCGACATGGATGAAGCGCTTCGAGAGCTGATGGCCATTGAGCAAGACAGCCCCCGCCATGCATTTGGGACCACCGTCTTTACCATCCTCGCCAATGTTACGGTCGACAGGATGCAAAACAACCGTCGGGCGTGGGAAGCCGGCACGCTAAACCGTGAGACGTTTTACAAGGCAACCACGACGCTGTCACAGCGTGCGACACAGCTACTCGCAATGCTGACGCTGGCGCCATCTCCCAAAAGTGGTGGAGATGCCGCTCTGATCCAACATCGGCGACGCGTCCTCGCCGGTAACCTCCTTGCGCAGGCGGCGACAAGCCTGCTGACCTTTATTGAGACTGGGGACCAGGCGGCTGGGATTCGGGCGAAGTCTCAAGCGGATGAATGTGCCACCGAGCTGAAGCTCCTCGCCCCTAAGTCAGCGGTCCCACTGCCTGTTGTTGTGCCAGCGCCAGCGGAATCCGATACATCTGAAAAACCGGGAAATGGCACGATAAAGGTTGGTCCTCCCGGAGGCTAGTTGGTAGTGATGACCACGTTAGGCATGTTTCTTCACCTAGTTTTGCTTCTCCAAAAGGGTGTTCTGCCCCCACCGGCTCCGGGCGTTGCCCGGTTGAGTGCGCGTGTTCCCGTAGCACAAGGGGATCATCTCGACTGGTTTCCCAGCTCGAGTGAGATTGCACTGGTGCCATCCGGTGATGCATTACGCGGATCATTTACGGCTATTCCGGGTTCGATGCGTTCGATCAAGCTGGAGTTACACAGAAACACAGCAACGGGTCGAATCGACACTCTAAAAGTTGACCATAACCATAACGGGAGCTTCGAACCAGCAGAAACGTACCCAGCCAAACCAAAGCAGGAATCTGGGGTTTGGTGGACATCCTTTGATGATGTCACATTCCATATTGTCTACGACCGTTCTCGGAGTATTCCGTATGCGACACAGCTTTGGTTTATCGATGACCCTGATGAGCCGGATGCCAAACCAGTCCTCCACTGGACACGGACAGGGTGGAATGAGGGTCGTGTAGAGCTGGATGGCAAGCTTCGCTGGATTCAACTCACAGACAATAATCTGAACGGTATTTTCGACCGTGGGGATTGCTGGATTCTTGGGAATGAGCGCGCAGACATCTTCAAAGTTGTTCTTCGAAAAACCAATGACCACTTCTGGCTCGATGGCAAAGCATATGTCCTTAAGTCCATCGGAGAGTCTGGGCGTTCTGCGGTCGTGGAGCCGTTCAACCCGGGGATGACACAAGCCGAAGAGCGCACTAAGCGGGATTCGTTTCGACAGGATCGCGTTGCTGACCGCTCGGCTGTGCCAATCAAGTGGGCACCATCCCTCGATGTTGCAATGAAGGAAGCAGCAGCATCAGGAAAGCAGATCTTGGTTGACTTTACGGCGACGTGGTGCGGCCCGTGTAAGACGATGGATGAGCTGGTGTTTTCTAGTAAGGCCGTCGTGGATGCTGGAGCTCAGAACACCATTTTCGTAAAGGTGGACGCGGATGCCCAGCGTGACATCATCAAGAAATACAAAGTGAACGCATACCCGACATTAGTTGTTTTGGATGCATCCGGTAAAGAGCTCAAGCGTGTGCTGGGTTACCAGTCGATTCGCGAGATGGTTGATTTTCTAAAGGTGGATTAGTCTAATATTTCGTCCTTTTTCAGGAACTCTGTTTAGATGCTGGCTGCCACGACAGCCCGCGTTACGCTGTTCGGATTCCTACAAAGTGACACAAAAAAGGGCTGGCACTCTCGCCAGCCCTTTTTACATTAATGAAAGTCCTACGGCTTTACGCCATCAAACATCTTCTTAGGATCTTCCTTCTTCACCGCTGGCAGTTTGACCTTTGCCAGCATCGCTGGAAGTGGCTTTGTAGGCTTTGCAAGCTGGGCCAACACAACATCCACCGCCGGGTCATTTTCCATCCGTGCACTCGGCGCATCCGCTTCGAAATCCGGGACCAGAGGATTCTTCTCCAAGCGGCGTCCCTTTGGAGTGATGTAATCCGACAGAGGAATCTGCAGCTCAAAGCCATCGTTTAGCGGGGAGAAAATCGACACAAGAACAGCCCCTGCGGATGGTTTGCCAATCAGCGTAGCGCCGCGCTCCTCACGTAGGACAGCGCTTGTGATCTCGGATGCACTGCCACTACGGCGGTCGATCAACACAAAGATTCGCCCCTTGAACGGTGGGACTTTTTGAAGACGCGTCTTAGAGCTCGGGCCGGCCCACTTAGCAACTGCGGTCAGATCCTTGGCATCCCCACCGACCTCACTCTGAAAGCGATCTGCCATCTGACGCGTGACATTTGTACCAACTGGCGTATCTGGATTACATAGCAGGGCAAGCAGGTGATTGAGGTTGCTGACCAATCCACCACCGTTTCCACGGAGGTCGATGATTAGATTCTTTGCCGGAGCTGCTTCGGTCAGTAGCTTCTCGACAACCGCACGGTCATAGCCGCGGGTAAACGACCACAGCTTGAAGAGCGCGGTTTCTTCATTGACCCATTTTAGACTCGGGCTGCGATCCGTGCTGAACTGCCCACGCAAGATCATGCAGTAGCGCTGCTTACCAGTACTTGGCCGGAGGACGGTGAGCAGGGATGTCTCATTTATCTCGGCGCTCGGTATCGCGGATGCCTTCACACCTTCGATTTCGGTGATAATGTCGCCGGCTTCCAATCCCAGCTTTGCGGCCGGACTATCCGGAACAACGGCTGAAATGGCTAATCCACGGGCCTCTGGGAGAGCTGAAAACCCAAATCCGAGCTGCGTACCAGTTCGGCGCTGCTCGGCAGCTTTTGGCGTGAACAATCGAATATGCGAGATACCAAACTCCCGCAAGGCAGTGTTTACGACATTGGTAAATGTTGGAAGTGTGGTGGCTTTATCCAGCTCACCCTTTTGCTTCTCCAAAAATGCTGGCCACTTTGCAAAATCAACACCTGGCACAAAGGCCCGAGTGCTAACCGTTTGCTGGAGACGTTCCAGCGTGCGCTGTTTCAGGTCAGGGGTGATGGCCTGTGCGTTCACCGCCTGCGTCATCGTGAGCGTTATCGCTCCAAAGGCGGCAATTCGTGTCCATGGATGCATACAGAGACTCAACTTTCACATTCAAATGGATTCTGCCGCTTAGACGTTAGTCTCTACACCGACGTTCATCCGGGCAGTGCGTTGCAGGCAAATCGTGCAAAGATAATACCGGCAAGTGGGTTCAATCCAAGGCTGCAGAGACAAATACAGGCGCCGCAACTTTTGCTTCAGACAACACAGAATATGTTGACCCAGCTGCGGAGATACGGGCTGCAACATCCGCATCAAAGCACCGAAGGACCATCCGAAGCGGCATATCTGGCAACTCAGGATGCATCCCCTGCCACTCCTCAAGTAAGGACTGTGCAACAAGCCCAATCTCAAGATTCAAGGCATCATTCGATGTTGTGGCAATCAAAACACTTGCACGGTCGACGCCAGCGCGCATCAAGACCGCTGGAACAGTTGCATCCCCGCTGATAATTGGAGCCCTCGTCACGGGCAGCATGTCCCGGACAAGCGACTCTGTGAACCCTCGATCACAACGACATCAACGCCGCGTGCAACCAGCTGCGCGGTCACGGCACGCCCAACCGTCCCAAAACCACTAAGGACGATATGACCGGATTTCCGCCGCGCCGCAGCTTCCGTGCGGGCGACAATCGCCCCGCCAGCGAGGAGCCAGTTGGTGAACAAGGATGAAAACACGGCGATTGTGACGACTCCGCCAAGCAT
>JAURHZ010000082.1 GCA_030833025.1 Armatimonadota bacterium | reverse complement strand
ATACATGGGGACACATATTGTTGACTTCGATGACATTTCGAACAACTTTGTGCGCGGCTTAATGACGCACTTCCCGGTTTACAAGGATATGTTCCTCAGCGGCGGTGCCTTGATTTTAGTGATGCTCACGTTGTGGGGGCTTTACAAGAAGGATGTCTTCCTGCGGGTTTAGAGCTGGTCTGTTTTTATTTGATGAAGCCGCTCAGGGTAACCCGAGCGGCTTTGTTGTTTCTAATCAAAGTTTCGTTGAATAAAACGAGCTGTTTTGACTCAAAATTTAGTTTGCAATCGATTGCAAAGTCTCCTTATCTGCATTGCAATCGATTGCAATGGTGTGTATATAGAAGATGTACCGCAAATGATGAAGCTCGAAGACATCGCAAAACTGGCTGGAGTGTCCCACTCAACGGTCTCCCGCGCCCTCGCTGGAAGCACCCTGGTGAACCGAGCGACACGCGAACGTATCGAGGCAATCGCAAATGACCATGGCTACCAGGTCAATCAAGTCGCGCGAAACCTAAAGCTCCAGCACACCAACACCATTGGCCTTATCGCTCCCGAGCTCTCAAATCCGTATTACCCAAAGCTCATCCAATGCATCGCCGACTATGTCAGCGCAGCCGGATACTCCCTTCAGCTCCACCTCAGTGGCAAAAATCAGGAAAACGAAGACAAAAGCCTCGTCAACCTGCGAAACAATCGTGTTGATGGAATCCTGCTCGTAACGGGTGAGCATGGACTGATGGCTGCTGAATACGCCGCTGGGCTTCATAAATCCGGCATCCCGATTGTCCTCATGGGGTGGTTTCCTGGCGCGGATGCATTTGATTTTGTTACTGGTGATGATGCGGATGGCGCACGGCAGATTGCCCGGCATCTCCTCGATCTTGGCCATAAAAACATCGCGGTTATCGGCAAACCCGTCCATCGTGGACCTTTCGACAGAACCACCGCTTTCATCAATGAAATCGCGCAGGGTGGCGTGGTGATCGATGCAGCTAACCTTTATGAGATCACCTCTGAGCAGGATGCAATCCTTGCCGTAAAGCAGCTACTTCAAACAGAGCCACGTCCGACGGCGATATTTGCCTACCAAGATTCCATCGCACTCGTCGTCTGCAAGGAACTACAGGCCGCGGGCATACGCGTTCCGGATGACATATCGGTCATCGGTTTTGATGACCTTGATATGGCATCGTATGTCTCACCTGCACTGACAACCGTCGGTTGCCATATCGATGCAATGGCAAAAGCACTGGTGCAACGCTTAACCGAGCGCATAACGGGCGAAACCGCTGCGGCGGAGCCGGTCGGTGTGGTCGTCCCAACACGGCTCATCACACGGCAATCGAGTGGCCCAGCACACGACATCTCGAGCTGAACAATTCAAGGGGAAATGACATGAACATCAAACATCCAGTAATCACCAACGTAAAGTCCATTTTGTGCATTTGTGGAGCTATCACCGCACTCGTGTTAGGACAACAGTCCACATTCGCAGCTCCTCCGGCGCTGCACACAGTCGGAAACAAGGTCGCTGATATGAAAGGGCGTACCGTCAGGCTGCAGGGAGTCAATGTCCCAAGCCTCGATTGGGATCCGGCAGGCGAGCGCGTTTTGGAGTCCATCGATGTCGCGCTTTCCTCATGGAACGCAAACAACATGCATACCCCTGACCCAGGATTTCTGGTTCGGCTACCACAAAGGGCAAAAGTCAACGCTAACGGAAAGTAGCTACCAAAAGTTGGTGGATGCAGTCGTTAGCCGCATTTCTGCTGCAAACAAGTATGTCCTTCTTGACTTGCACTGGAGCGATGGCGGCGTGTGGGGCTCGCACGTTGGTCAGCACGCGATGCCGGATGACAACTCAGTCCTCTTCTGGAAGAGCGTAGCAAAGCGCTATGCCAACAACCCGGCAGTCCTATTTGACCTCTACAACGAGCCGCATGATGTCACATGGGATGTCTGGAAGAACGGCGGGGCGGTGGATGAACGTAACGATGACCCGGCGCGCGGCAAGCATCTTGAGTACCACACACCCGGGATGCAGGCGCTTGTGGACACAGTACGTGCTACCGGTGCAAAAAACATCGTTGTCGCAGGGGGCCTCGACTGGGCATATGACCTACGGGGAATCGTTGCGGGCAGCGCACTCACCGAGCGTGGTGGAAACGGCATCATGTATGCCACCCACATTTATCCTTGGAAGAAGGACTGGGATGTCAACGTCACTCCGGCGGCAGTCAAATATCCGGTCTTTGTTGGAGAGGTTGGCACAAAGCCATGGCACGAAGGCGAGCCCGCTCATGAGAATGTTTATACCGAAGCCTGGGCACCGGATGTCATCAAGTACATCGGGAAGCATAACCTCTCCTGGACGGCATGGAGCTTTCACCCAAGTGCGAACCCGTGTCTGATCACTGGATGGGACTACGCACCAACTGAGTATTGGGGCCGCTATGTTAAAGCTGCTCTGGCTACGCGGAAAAAGTAATCACGGACAGCTTTCTCGATGCTTTGTGTGATTGATAACTGGAGAATGTAAATGGAAACAATTGATATCAGCGGTAAGTGGGCTCTAGTGACAGGGGCAAGTCGCGGAGTCGGACGCCAGATAAGCCTTGGACTGGCACGTGCTGGATGCAATGTCGTGCTGCATAGTCGTCTGATTGAAAGCACCACAACGCTGGCGGCGGAGCTACACGACCTTGGAGTTCAGACACATCAAGTTGCTGCTGAGCTCTCAAATGCCGCTGAGCTGACATCCATGTTGGAATCACTATTACAGACTGGTCCTGCCATTGACATCCTCTACAACAATGCCGCGATCATGACTCCTTATCGTCAGGATTGGTTGCAGATTCCAGATGAAGATTATCAACGCAGCTTCCAAGTCAATGTGATTGCACTCTCACGTATCTGCCATGCATTCATTCCAGGCATGAAGTCGCGTAAATGGGGTCGCATCATCAATGTAACGAGTGGCATTCAAGACCAGCCTGAGCTGATTGCGTACTCCATTTCCAAGGGCGCAGTCGATAAGTTTACGACCGATATATCCGGGCACTTGGCAGAGCATGGTGTCCTGATGAACACGTTGGATCCGGGATGGTTGCGAACAGATCTCGGGGGGCCAAACGCTCCTGGGGATGTCACTTCTGTGCTGCCGGGTGCACTTGTACCGGTGTTCACTGAAAATACGCATGGGAAGCTGTTCCGGGCACAAGACTACGCGAGTGACCAGGGGTAGCGTCTGAGCGATAAGCATCGAGGAAGCACAATCCCTTTGCTCATAGCTGCCAATATTAATCGACCGAGGCCTTCCCGGTCGATTCTTGTTTAAAGGTAGGGAAGAGCCTTCGACAGAGGTTGCCGTCCGGGCAACGTGCAATTAAGTCTATGACGTTCAAGCGTTTAGGTGGGGAAGGCGAATCTGTTTCCGAGATGCTTGTATGCAGCTCGTGCGCGGCTTTCTAAGGTATTGGTACCCCGGGACTGTTTTCATCCAGAAAACCCTGTCATGTACTCGCTGTAAACGGTTTTTATTATGAAACGAAATTGTTTACTTGTTTTTTACTTATCTGTTCGCAAAGTGGAACATTGATGAGGTTTCGTGTGTAAATGACAATATGTCGCAAAAAAAGGTCAATTCAGCTCCGAAAATGGTCGTTTCATCCATTAAGGCAGACTTGCAGGCTTCGCTTGTCGTCTTCCTGATCGCTGTTCCACTCTCTCTTGGAATCGCCCTTGCTTCCGGTGCTCCCATTATGGGCGGGCTTATCGCAGCGGTCATCGGTGGGATTATTATCGGTGGAGTCGGCGGCAGTCCTCTCCAGGTATCCGGCCCCGCTGCGGGTTTGACTGTTCTCGTTTATTCTCAGGTACAGCAGTTCGGCTGGCCAGTCGCCTGTGCGATAACCGCCGCCGCAGGTGCACTGCAGCTCCTTTTTGGAACGCTCAAGGTCGCACGTGGTGCACTGGTGATTGCGCCATCCGTGGTTCACGGAATGATGGCTGGCATTGGCATCGTTATCACCCTTGCCCAAGTACATGAGGTGCTTGGAGGGACTCCCGAAGCTAGTGCCCTGAAGAATATCTTGGCGCTCCCCGCGCAGGTCATGGACCTCCACGGAGCTGCAACGATTTTAGGGATTGCAACCTTTGGTTTGCTGATGCTTTGGAAGCGCTTGCCAAAAGCCATCCAAAAAATCCCGGGTGCGCTCGTTATCGTTGTCTTAATCACTGGTGTCGCAACGCTGCTTAAACTCGATGTCCGGCGTGTTGACCTCCCGGATGGCTTGTTTCAAGGCCATGAATTTCCTAAGCTGCCAAAGGACTGGGGGAGTTTCGCCGTTTCCGCGATGACAGTTGCAGTCATCGCAAGCGTTGAGTCCCTCTTGAGTGCGGTTGCTGTTGACAAGCTGCATTCGGGGAACCGAACCAATTTTGACCGTGAGCTGATCGGTCAAGGTCTAGGCAATCTACTTTCTGGGCTTCTTGGTGGACTTCCAGTGACAGGTGTTATTGTCCGCTCAGCAGCCAATGTTCAAGCAGGTGCCAAAACAAATCTCTCAGCAGTCCTGCACGGAGTTTGGATTGCACTGTTCGTATTCGTCGCAGCAACGTGGATTGAACTGATTCCGCGGTCCGTCCTCGCAGGTCTCCTGATCTACGCGGGCGTCAACCTGGTCAACGTTCACCACATGCGTGAATTAGGCAAAAACAGGGAACTTGGCGTTTATATCGTCACCGTCCTCGGAGTCGTGTTTACAAACCTTCTCTACGGTGTTGTGATGGGTGTCGTCCTGACTATCCTGATGAGTCTACGTCGCCTCTCAAATGTGACCATAAAGGTTCAGCCTCACAAAGACCATATCGATGTCGTTATCAACGGCTCGATGACATTTGCATCCGTGCCAAAACTTGGCAGCAGCCTCGCTGCCATCGAGTACGGCAAGGATGTCCATATTGTCCTCGCGGTGGACTACATGGACCACTCAGCCTATGAAGTTCTCAACGACTGGGTCAAGGGCCACAAGCAGACCGGTGGCCGTGTGACCCTTGAGGAGCTTCACGAGGAATGGTACGCGGATGCGGAAAAGGGCAAACCCCGCTTCCGCAAGGAACTCCCAGCAACGAGTAGTCGCAAAATGTTCCTCGGCAATGGTGGTCGAAATGGTGCCGAAGATCTCATCGAACGCATCAGAGATTACGAGGAAAACCACTCAGAGCGCCTCCGCCCAACGCTTTCTGCCCTTGCACGGGATGGACAGGTTCCAAAGGAAATGTTCATCACGTGCTGTGATTCCCGCGTTCTTCCACATCAGTTCACAAGCTCAGGACCCGGTGACCTTTTCAAGATTCGCAACATCGGCAACATGGTCCCAAGAAATGGGGAAGGGTCCAGCGTTGGAGCTGCGGTCGAGTACGCAGTGAGTGTCCTTGGTGTTGAGCGCATCGTTGTTTGTGGGCACTCGAGCTGTGGTGCGATGAATGCTCTTCTAGACGGCACGAGTAATCTGCCCTTTGAAAACCTGAAGCATTGGCTCTCCCTTGGTGAGCGAACTCTCATCGGGTTCCGTGCGCAGCCCACGATTGGTACGGGGCGTAAACCAGTAGACCAGCTAAGCCTCGTCAATGTCGTGGAGCAGCTGGATAACTTAATGACCTACGATGTCGTAAAAACCGGTGTTGAAGCAGGGTCTCTGTCGGTCCTTGGACTCTTCTTCGACATCGATGAAGCGCGCGTTTACATTTACGACAACGAGCAGAAGCGCTTCTTGAGCGTGGATGAGATCCCTGAAGCTTAGCTTGATGCTTTGAAGATCCTAAAGGCTGAGCGTCATGAAAAGTTCAAATGATGGCATGTCAACCTGAACGAAACTGAACAAAGTGGCCCACTGCATGTCAGTGGGCAAAACCCGTTAAACCAACAAATGCACAACATAAAAACATCCATCGTTGTATGAAGCCGACTTTGTGGATAGAGTACGACGTTTGATGTTGAAAACCGTTAGGTAATGACATTTATGTATGGACTCGCATCTATCATCGCACTTGGACTCGTAGTAGCATCGCCCGTTGAATCCACAAATCCAGTCTTCTTCGGTGCCTTGCGGGTCCGGTCAGAATCCTGGGGATGGTTCAATCCCGTAGGTGGTGGCTACGATAACAACTATACGTTTAGCCACAATCTGTTACGCTTTGGTGGCAAACTACCCGTTGGACATCGGCTATCCGGATTACGCCCTTTTGAAACGGTTGCCGAAGTCGCATCACCGTTACTCCTCGGTCTTCCAGGAAATGCGGTCGCACCTGCACCCGGCGGGACGCTTGGGATGGGTGGCCAGTATCGCCTAACGAATGGCACTCAGCAGGGGTCGATGTTTTTCAAAACCGCGTACATTCATATGCCACAGCAGGGATTGAATCCCGATGTAGTCCTAGGCCGCTACGAATTTGCTGATGGACTTGAGGCACTCCCTAGTGATGGTGACCTTGCATATATCCAGACACAGCGCATTGCATCCCGGATGATAAGTCCTGATCCTTTCACCGCTGTTGGACGATCGATGGATGGATTTAAGGTCAGCCGAACCATCAACAAACATTCACAGACCTTGGCTGGCTTCTATCCGACCACTGGGGCATTCAACATGGATGGTGGAGACACCATCTCGAAAGTCCGCCAGCTGTACGTCGCGGATGCATCCAGCAATGCAACATCGTCCAACCGTTATTTTGTTGGTCACTACGTAGATGCGCGAGGCATAAACGCTGTTGACAACACTGGTGTTCCGAATGATGTGGCCATAGAAATCACCACCCTTGGTGGTCACGTGCTCGGCGGCAAAACATACGGGAAGTCCCGTGTTGATACCTTTCTTTGGGGTGGGATGCAGACTGGAAATTGGGGTACTCATGTGCATCAAGCATATGCAGCCGCCGCAGAAATCGGATTCAAGAATCCAGCAACCAAGGGCTGGTGGTTACGGGGTGGGGCGGGGTACTTCTCCGGTGATGCAAATCCCGGTGATGGTAAACACCAGTCATGGGCACCACAAACGTATGCTCCGCGGCTACTCTTCCGAACGCCGGTTGTGACGGAGTCCAACCTACAAGACTTATATGCCATGGCCATAAAGCGTAATAAACGCGAAACAATCCGACTTGAGGCGCACGCCTATCGTGTCGATAAGCCAGCTGATCGGTGGTACTTGGGCGGTCCAGTTTTCCAATCGGGAGGCGCGTTTGGGCTTACTGGTAAACCAACGGCTGGGCTACGAGACATCGCATCCGCAGTTGATATCTCCTACGATGTAACGCTAAACCAGCGGGACACATTGAATATCTATGCTGGATATGTGCGTGGGGGAGCAATCGCGGCAAACTCCTACAGCGGACGTTCAGCGTTTCTTGGATTTGTGCAGCTCGTACGCAAGTTCTAGTTACTCCGGTCCACATTGCCTCACCTGTTGACGGTTCAAATCTGGGGGGAAGTGATAGATTACTCAGGCTCGTGTCATGCGATGCCGGAGGACATCCATGCTGTTAGCCGTTGCGCTCTCGTTGATAGGGCCACAGGTGCCATCCAAATCACCGTCAACATCACCAGAGCTGTTTGCATCGCTGCGCGTCCGCTCTGAGTCCTGGGGATGGTTCAAGCCAGCCACGCCCGGTTACCAATCGTCCTATACATTCAGTCATAACCTGCTTCGCGTCGGTGGACGCCTCCCAAGCGCACATCGGGTCAGCGGACTACGCCCCTTTGAAACCGTCATCGAAGCGGCTGCGCCGCTCCTCCTCGGCCTCCCGCACAATGCCGTCGCCCCGGCACCAAATGGCTCACTTGGCACCGGAGCTCAGTACCGTCAGTTTAATGGCAGTCAACAGGGTAGCCTCTTCATCAAGACGGCGTTCATCCATATGCCACAAGCCGGCCGAAACCCGGATATTCTCATCGGGCGCTACGAAACCACAGATGGCATCGAGCTCCTCCCAGGCGACCCAGACCTTGCCTACATGCAAGTACAGCGGGCCGCCGCCCGCTTGTTTACTCCCAACCCTTTCACTGCGGTTGGACGTTCCTTCGAAGGTGTCAAAGTCTCGAGGACGATAGGTACACACAACATCACGGCGATGGCTTTCTACCCGACCACCGGGCAGTTCAACCTCGATGGTGGCGATACGATTACCAAAGTCCGCCAGGTTTATTTTGCTGATTCACGCGCGACAAAGACATCCAGTAACCGCCTTTTCGCCGCCACCTACACGGATGCCCGCGGCCTTAATGCGGTCGACAATGACCTCACACCAACCAACTCCGCCATCAATGTCACGACTATCGGGGGGAATGCTCTGACATCCTCTGTACGTGGCAAATGGCGAACCGACACACTGCTCTGGGGAGCGTTACAAGGCGGCAAGTGGGGTAGCCGGCCGCATTCTGCATACGCTGGAGTTGCTGAAGCCGGCATCAAGCACCCAAGCTTTGGCGGGTGGTGGCTCCGCGGAGGCACGGCTGTCTTCTCCGGCGATGCTAAACCCAATGACCAAAAGCACGAGACATTCGCCCCACAAATCACCGCGCCCCGGCAAAATTGGCGCACACCTACCGTGACCGAGGCTAACCTCAATGAGGTCTACCTAATGCTCATCAAGCGGAACAAAAAAGAGACCATCCGGCTGGAAGCACATCAATATGCCCTCGATAAGGTCGCAGACCGCTGGTACAGCGGTGGGCCCGTCTTTCAGACGACGGGATCATTTGCGATGTCCGGGAGGGCTAGCAATGGCTATCGTGACCTTGGCACGATGGTCGATGCATCCTATGATGTCACACTCAACCCGCGGGATACCGTGTCGCTCTATATTGGTTATGTGCGGGGTGGAGAAATCGTCTCATCCAGCAATACCGGCCGCTCGGCATTCTTAGGATTTGCACAAATCACGCGTAAGTTCTAGTTACACTAATGCAAAGGGGTGGCACGCTGAATGTCTGCGAGTGCCTTCGTACCGGATGCAAGCCACAGCACACCGGCGATGAGGATGTAGATGCCTCCGGTTGCCCCGATTGCGATACTCATCG
>JAURHZ010000081.1 GCA_030833025.1 Armatimonadota bacterium | reverse complement strand
AATCGTAAAGTTACTGTCAAGAACCAGCGATGGGATTGGGCCTCTCAGTCCATTCGTTATGGCCTTGATTCTGTGTCTTGGGCTCGCGGTTGCAGCTGAAATAACTGGCCTTGCAGCCATTGTTGGTGCATTTCTCGCTGGCATGCTCTTCGCTGATCATCCGCAAAGTAGCGCGATCGAGAAACAAGTTCAACCTCTGCTTGTTTTCCTTACGCCGTTCTTCTTCGTACTTACAGGAGCGATGGTCGATTTACGTAGCATTTCGACGATGCAAGCTGCAATCCTACTCGGCGTGTACGTGCTCATCGCGGTTCTGAGTAAGCTGATTGGATCCGGACTAGCGGCCGCATCACTAGGGATGCGCTCGGCGCTGGTTGTTGGTGTGGGAATGGTTCCTCGAGGTGAAGTTGGCGTTATTATCGCAGGGAATGCGCTAGCTAGCGGAGCAATCGCGCAGAAGGACTACTCAATGTTAGTGATGATGTCCATCATCACGACGATTGTGGTTCCGCCTGTCCTTAGGTTTCTGCTGGAAAAGATACCGCGCCAAGAAAGTTCGGATGCCACCGAGAACGGACTCATCGCAATAGATGAAGCTGGACTCAACTAGATGTTGGTCTATGACGTGATCATGAGACGCGTTCGCATCCGCTGATGTTGAGCTCTGGATGCGGGAGAGGGATGGACTACGCCTTAGGTTTTGCCGTTGCACTGTCACCGAGGATGGCCTTTACGGTTGCGCCCTTAGCCTCAACTTGAGAGAATAGCTCACTGACCTCTAGCCCGAGTCCCCACGCGAGTCGCTGAGCCACATCGATGCTTGGCATTTTCATCCCACGCTCGATGTGCGTCATGTATGTACGATGAATACCACAACGGCGGGCAAAAGCCTCTTGGCTGAATCCCTGAGCAAGGCGCTGCTGCTTTACGACATCACCGAAGGCTGACAATAGGTCTGTACTGGTCATTTGCTCGTTTTTTGCAACCATGTTTCTAGTTGCATCTGCAAGCATCCTATCGACTCAATACCGATGTTGCAACAGGTGAAAGGGTGGGTAGAAAAGGCGGCCTCGGAGGGACTCGAACCCCCGACACTCGGTTCCGAAGACCGATGCTCTAATCCGCTGAGCTACGAGGCCAACAGAGAATATAATATCATGTAGCGAGTTGCAGGTTTCGGGAACAAAACGATTACAGATAGAGTAATGTGTCCTGCAACCCCGGTCAAGAAGAGAGGTCTGGAATATGGATTCTGAGA
The DNA here is from genome assembly GCA_030833025.1 of Armatimonadota bacterium. Classification (GTDB taxonomy): domain Bacteria; phylum Armatimonadota; class Armatimonadia; order Armatimonadales; family Armatimonadaceae; genus CAIRTT01. The sequence continues at coordinate 7,903 of JAURHZ010000081.1, read as the reverse complement.
CAACATTACAGCAGCAAGTCGTCGAAATATCACAATCAGCACACGGCAGATTGACCGAAGAACTCGAAGACCTTCTCCATCGTGAACGTCCCCGTATCGCTGAGCGAATTCGGGAGGCGAAAGAAGATGGCGATTTGTCTGAAAACAACGACTATATTGCTGCAAAGCAAGAACAAGCGTTTGTTGAAGGGCGGATTATGGAGCTACGTCAGGTACTCGACGTAGCTGTGATTATTGAGCCGAGTACGCTCGACCCGGACATCGTGCATATCGGTAGTAAGGTAGTACTTGTAGACGATGACGGTGATGAACTTGCGGTCGAGATAGTAAGTCCCTTTGAAGCGGATCCAGATCTCGGACGCGTTTCTGACCAATCGCCAATCGGCAAGGCTTGCGCAGGACGCCGAGTGGGAAATCGGATCAAATGGGATGCCCCGGGAGGTCATATCGAAATGACCATCCAGGCAATCACCACCTAATCATTTGTCCGTTAGCGAGTCTTGGTAAATGCCGCAGCGATTGCGGCATTTGCCTTTTGGCTTGGTGTGAAAATTGTCCCGTGCCGTGCTCCGCGCGGTACCGTGATTTCACCTGAACAATCCGTCCAATGCTTACCATCCCGCGTGATGTGGGCTCCGTAATTTCCGTCCGTGTACTTATCGTATATGCACAACGTGCCACGTGAGGTTTGCACGAGTGCTGGTCCTTCAACCCACGCTGGAGTGAACGGCTGCGTTGTGAGGCACACCCAAGGGCCATCAAGTGACGTTGCTGAGTACGCCTTTAGATACTTTGCGGCTGGCTCGCGCGTCTCATCCTTGATAATCATCAGGTAGCCACGCTTGTATTCGCTAATCGTTGCATCAATACAGTTGTAACCCGGATCAAACATGAGTCGCGTTGGGCTAAAGGTCTCAAAATCGCGCGTAGTACAGCAATAAATCCTGTGGTTCAAGCCACCATCTGCACTCGACTGCGTCTCTGGAAATGTTCCAGGGATAGTAGAGCTCCAGAAAATCCTAAACTCGGACCGTGCCTTGTCCAAAATGATTTCCGGGGCCCATGCGTTTCTCGTAACCGATTCATGCTCCATCACCGGAATCGTGCGCTGTTTGGACCATGTGCGGAAGTCCTTTGTCGATGCATAGCCGATCGACTTCTCCCACCAGCCACATGTCCAAACCATGTGAAATGTGCCATCGGGACCCTCAACAGGGCAAGGATCACGGACCAGTTTCTCCCGGCCAACCTGTGGTTTGAACAGTGGACCTGTATATCCTAAGTCTGTGTATCGAAAGCCATCCTTGGATCCCGCAAGAAAACATCCATTCTCGCCGTTATCTCGGAAGTAAACAAAGTAGTTCATAAGATTACCTATCCCAGCACACGCTCGAGAATGACACGCGATTCTTTGTCTGCATCGGCAAGGGATGCAAATGCGAAGCGGCTTCCGTGTCGGTCAGTGATAACGATCCGGCCATCATCCAGCTGATGCACATTTTCGCGAAGTTGGTGTACGTGGTATGTTCGTGGCCCGCGGTCCGTCTGTACATCCCAGGTAACCGTTTCGTATTCCTTCTTAGCTTTATTTACGGAAGTGACTGTTGGGATGAAATACCGTCGATCAAGCTCCACTCGCAGGACATCCAGCGAATCTGAAGCCATGCCATCAGTCGTTTCTAACATCCCCAAATCCTTGTCACGCTCATCCCGTATTCCAATCCATCGATCGGAAAAACGCCAGGGAAATGCACATGCGACCTGGCACCTTAGAACAGTCTTCCCAGGACCACAAGCCGGGTCATCAATCGTAACCCGCAAGGCGTTTCCATGTGTGTGGAAAAAGTTAACGCAGCTTGGATTTAGCAAGACGACATCAATGCGTGGGTCTGTGGCTACCGTAGGTGTCATATAACCTATCGTACACCCGATTTACGATCGGATTCATCTTGGTAAATCTCATACCGCGAGTCGAACCTAAGGATCGGATGGCGTAACATGAAAACTGTGAATTCAACGTTGCAAATGTTTTCCCTTGAGGGAAGGACTGCACTGGTTACAGGGGGGAATCGGGGTCTTGGACTTGCGATTGCCGCGGCGCTCTATGATGCTGGTGCAACACTTATCATCACGGCTCGCGATGAAGCCCAGCTGGCCAAGGCAAAAGCAGATTTATTGAAGCGCGGTCCTGGTGTTGTGCACACCATTTCTGCTGAGCTTACCGATGATGCATCCGTGACTCGTCTCTACGATTCTGCCCACGCGCTTGTCGATAACGTTGACATTTTAATCAATAACGCTGGAGTAAATCGGCGAGGACCTGCAGAAAATCTGACTGAGGATGATTGGCACTACGTTCTACAGACTGACCTTACGGTGCCATTTTTGGTTGCGCGGACATTTGCGAGACCGATGCTCCATCGCGGGTGGGGTCGCATATTGAATGTAGGATCCATCTTTGGCCAGGTCGCCTTCGGACACCGTGTACCGTATGGGGCGGCGAAAGCTGGCATTATTCATATGAGCAAAGTGATGGCTGTTGAATGGGCAACGCGAGGCGTGACAGTTAACGCCCTTTGCCCAGGGCCTTTTGCGACAGAGATGAACAAAGTTGTGATGGATGATCCAGAGCAATTCCAGCGGTTTGTTGGAAATATTCCGATGGCGCGCTGGGGCAATCTTGAAGAAATCGGAGCACCTGCGTTGTTGCTCTGCTCGGATGCTGGTTCATTTATTACTGGAACGACATTAACGGTTGATGGAGGTTGGACTGCACAATGAAAGTACTCAGATATTCAGCGGTAAGAACGCTAACGTTGGAAGAAACGCCAGACCCAATACCGCAGGCACATGAAGTGCGAGTTCGCATTCTCGCGACCGGCATTTGTGGGTCTGATATCCATGGATACCTTGGGCTCCAAGCACGTCGTCAGCCCGGACTCATCCTTGGGCATGAAACTGTCGGGATTGTCGAGAGTGTTGGAGATTCGGCAAATCAGCATTTAGTTGGCACCCGTGTATCCGTAAACCCCTTGGTTTCTTGTGGTCGCTGTCCGATGTGTCTCGCTGGGCGACAGTCCGTTTGCGCTGACTGGTTTTTGATTGGTCTTGACCTAGTCAATGGTGCGATGGCCGATTTTGTCTGTGTTCCAGCTCGTAACGTCATCCCAATCCCTGACTCGGTGTCTGACAAAGCCGCCGTCATGATTGAACCCCTTGCAAATGGCGTCCACCTTCTTGGATTAGTTCCCGCGTATGCTGGAACATTCCCCGATGTCCTCATCCTTGGCGGGGGCACGCTCGGGGCTGCAACCCTTGCCGTCGCTGTTGCACGTGGCTGGAATGTTATTGGCGTTGTTGAGCCAAACCCGATGCGCGCTGCGGTTATGCTCAAACTGGGTGCCCCAAGGGTCTTTGATCCACGGTCAGAAACGATTGATGCCGAAATTCTCGAAGCGACAAATGGACTTGGACCAAGTGTTATTGCCGACTGCGTAGGCCGATCTGCCGCTCGTCAGCTAGCCTGCCGTACGGCCGCAAAGGGTGCAACGATTTTGCTTCTGGGTATGGATGAAGGTGTAACAGAAATCGACTTCATTCATCTAGTTCGCCGCGAGATTCGTCTCCAATGTAGCTACACATATACCGCTGCTGACTACAACACCGCGATCGACCTTATCGTCACGGGCAAAGCAAACTTCGAACCATGGACGGATTCTGCACCGCTAAGTGAGGGAATGGCACAGTTCGAGAGACTGATTACCAACCCGCAAGATCGGTTGAAAATTGCGTTGATTCCGTAAGGAGTAGTCATGGATCTCAGTAACGAAACAGTTCTCATCACTGGCTCCGGCCGGGGACTCGGAAATGCAATGGCCCGGCGTTTAGCTGGGCTCGGAGCACGCGTAATTCTCCACGATATTTCATGGGAAGCCCCTGCCGAGTTCGGTGAGTATGCAGACCTAGGCGACAGTGTACGCAAAAGCGGTGCGGTGTTTGCGGTGACGGGAAATATCGCCGATGAAGCACTCGTCGCCAGCTGGGTGGAGACCATCAATGCCGAGGTGGGACCTGTTACGTGTTTGGTCAATGCCGCCGGAGGTGACATCGCTGCCGCTGGTGGGAAGCCTGTACCCAATGATGCGATTGGGATTCCTCCGGTTGATGTACGCGCGATGCTAGATCGCAACCTCTTAGGACTCATTTGGGTTTGCAAGTATTTTGTGCCTGGGATGATTCTGAACAATCGTGGCTCAATCGTCAATATTGCATCCAGTGCTGCTCACCTCGGTGTTGACAATGGCGTTATATACTCCGTTGCAAAAGCTGGGGTTGTCCAATACTCTCGCTCGTTAGCAACACAGCTTCGTCCGAACGGTATCCGGGTCAATGCAGTCAGTCCCGGACCTACAAAGACGGCGCGCTTTGCCGCAACAAGGGTAATGGATGCGAGTGACCTCGATGAAAGCGCTCCATTGGCACGTTATGGGAAACCTGATGACATTGCCGATGTCGTTGCGTTTCTTCTGTCTGACGAAAGCCGGTATGTTTCCGGGCAGACCATTCGGGTCGATGGCGCGCGGGAGACGTTTTCGACGTAGTTCTACTTGCCGATGCAAAAGCGGCTGAAGATTTCTCTGTGCATCGCCTCGATAACATTGCGGCCGCTGATGCTTGCTAATTGAAAGGCAGCATCGTGTAGCTCGACGGCGATGAGATCCGCAGGTATCCGCGCAGCACTAGCAAGTAGGACACGGTTCAATGCTTCGATAGCCAGCGTAATCAATGCCGCATGACGGGCGTTGATTGCAATCAAACTGTCGGAGCTTGTACCACCATTTTCATCAAGTAAACGCGAAACGATACCCTGAATCAGGCTATCAATCCCTTCACCTGTAACTGCACTGATGAAATGCGTATCCGGGCGGGGGGCGTTTACACTGGATAAATCTGATTTTGTATGCACCCGAATGATCTGGCTATCAAGGTTGACATCAGGAAGGCATATTGGCGGAGTGTCATCGCTTGACAGCGCTAATACAATATCTGCGTCGCGAACCGAATTATGGGTCCGGTCAATGCCAATCTGCTCAATTTCATCAGCGGAATCCCGTAAACCAGCAGTGTCTGTTAGCGTAATCGGAATGCCGCCAAGATCCAAGTGAACATCGATGGTGTCGCGCGTTGTACCTGCAATGGGGGACACAATAGCTCTGTCCCGACCTGCAATGGCGTTTAGGAGCGATGACTTACCGACATTTGGGGCACCAACGAGCACCACACTTGCACCGTTACGAACTAGATGCCCACGTCGCGCGGTTCTTTGAAGTTCTTCCAAGTCGGCCAAAGCACTCTTGACTATCCTCCCGAGTGCAAGGTCATCCACATCACCGACATCCTCTGGAAAATCAATCGATGCCTCAACAAGAACGCGGGCACTTTGTATTTGTTGCTCAACAGAATTAACTTTGCTTGTTAGCGTTCCGCCAAGCTGAGCCGCCGCAAGTTGTCGAGCACTTCGTGTCGGGGCGGCAATGATATCTGCGATCGCCTCTGCTTGGGTTAGGTCTAATTTGCCATTAAGGAATGCTCGCTCGGAAAACTCTCCAGGATTGGCCGGTCGTGCTCCAGCGGAGTAAAGAAGTTCAAGTACTTCATCGATGACAACCAAACCTCCATGAACATGGAGCTCTACAACATCCTCGCCGGTGAAACTTCGCGGCGCCATAAACACAACACGTAAAGCCTCATCCACAACAGTGCGGTCTGCCAAGGTGTACAACTTGGCTATGCGGGCCGACGACGGATGCTGAGACGCACAGCTAACAGCTGTTATCTTGTCGACAACAAGAAATGCATTTGGCCCGCTAACTCGGATGATCGCCACGCCGGCTGGGATGCGTCCTGATGCGAGTGCTGCAATCGTGTCGTTCACTGATCTTGGCCGTTCAGGATGTTCTGGCTTTGGTTGAGATCATTTTGTTGTCGTTGTTGTGCCAAGCCAGAAAGAGTTTTCGTAAGAACACCGCTCGATACGCTTGGAATTAGAAAGGCTAAAGCGACGATGTGAAAGATGGTGCCAAGCACACCTGCGATGACATTCCACCAGCCAAGCGTTGCATTGCGACGTCCGGACATCATCAGAAAAACCAGCCCCGCACAAAGCGAAATGAATGGAGCTAGTATTGATAGGATGACAACCGCTATTGCCGGAACGACCATTGGGTCATCGGCAATAGTATCTATGCTTCCTTGGGCCTTGACCGATGTGAGAGGAGCGTTACAGCTCCAGCAATTCTGCTGTGTAGAGAAATTGTTGGCACCGCATGCCGGGCACAATCGTCGCTCGCTCGACATGTTTCCTAGTCGATACGATGCTCAGGAGCAGCAAACTTACCATCGCTACCAGAGCGCAATACATCGCCAATAGGGGTTCTTACAAGAGCCGCAATGAGCATCCCAACAACCGTGATAGCAAGCAGAGAGATTAAAACAACACGCCTGCCGAAAGTAGCTTTGTCAATTTTGGGAGTGATGATTTCCGTCGAAGTGTCATCTGTTCCAGTCGAATTAAACTTTGGCAGGTTTAAGCCGGACTTCACTGGATCATTATTACTCATAGATACTTTGTACCACGCAATCCTTGATTTGAAGTACCTAACTACAGTAATACTACCTGCTCACTTTCGTCGAAAATCGTGAAACCTTGAGACCATCCAACCATCTATAGGTGTATGTGTGAGCACGTCCAAGAAATCGCAGAAGCCAGTATCCGGAATGGTGCTCGGTATCCAGTAGATGTTGAAGAACATCTTCAGTCATGCGCTGCGTGTTCACAGCACATCGCTTTGGTTTCTCTTATCGCAACTACAGGGCGTCCACCGGTGCAATTGCCTCCTGTTGAGCTCACTGACAGAATCGCATCGATGACTTTTGCGAAGCAGTCCACATGGCAAAAGCTTTTCGCTAAGCCAGCAGTTTTCGTACCAGCGCTCGGGCTTGTTGCCGCGGCTGGATGGTTGATTTCAGGACTAGGTGATGTCGCCAAAGTTGCACGTGTTGATGCCACATCTCAGCCGGTGAATAACCCATTGGTTGTGAGTGCTCCGACACAAAGTGACAACAAGAACATCAAGCGTGTTCCTTCTGTAAATGTAAGTCCTCAAAGAAACGTGGCTACCAACTCGGTTACGCCATCGGAAATGGTGAAACAGGCACGTCAAAATGTCAAGCTTGCATATGAAATCACATCGGGAAACCCGGTAGCGGATTCTGAGCCAGCTGTTACTATTCTGCAGAAGCCTCAGAGCATTGCTCCAGAAGTCAAGACTTCGGAAATAGCCATTGCAATGCAAAGTGCTTCACGGGTTCCTGAGATCATCACATCGACAGCCCAAAACATCAATGTACAGGTACCAGCGAGCACACGAGTGTCTTCTCCAGGGAAGGCATCGCTTGTTCTGGCATCAACGGATGAAGAAGCGGAGCGAGATGACCTCCGTGCAAGTTTCCAGTCTCAGCTGAATCAACAATCTGATGCATTCAGATCTACTGTTACGCAGGGAGTGCAGCCAGTCGGTGACTCTTCGAGGATCAATGTTGTAAATGCTCCCGTAGTTACGGGCGGCAAATAATCATTCTTGCCGTAGACTTGTCGTAGTGGAAGTTCCATCGATTACTTGCCCATGTGGGCAAAAGCAAACCCGGAAGTCTATTCGCTACACGCAGCGTATCCCGCGCTATTTAGATGAACCGAGTGTTCGGATCGAGTTTCGCTGTCCTAGGTGCAGACATTTACGGGATACCGTCATGCTCCTCACTGAGTATCGGACTCTTCGCGAGTACTGGAAGAGTGAAGTCAACGATCAGGAGCGGGAACGTATCGATTCCCTTGGTGCCATCA
>JAURHZ010000080.1 GCA_030833025.1 Armatimonadota bacterium | reverse complement strand
CAGCTCGCTAAACAGGCAAGATTGCCAAGCATTAAGTTTGTTAGTGTCGTAGTTGCCGGAAAGCTCATATTGATGCCAATAATTGCAGCCGTGGTGTGCTGGCTATTCGGCTATTGGCCATGGCCATCGGGGCAAATGATCCTTGCAGCAGCGAGTCCATCAGCCGTAAATGCAGTGTTGCTTGCAATTGATCAAAAAGCTGACGTAGAAAGAACAACCGATGCCGTCTTCTGGACAACTGCTGTCTCGAGTATCACCGTTCCCATTGTCATTTGGCTACTTTATGCATTTGGTGGCAATGCTCTCCCGCGCCCTTAGGAAAGTTCTTCAATGGTCAGAATCAAGATGTGTGGAATCACGAATCCTGCCGATGCAGCCGCCGCCGCAGATGCCGGAGCAACGTCAATTGGTATCATCGCATTTGAGAGTAGCCCGCGCTTTGTATCGCCTTCAGTTGTTACCGACATACGCAGTGCTTTACCACCTTGGGTTAGCGTTACTGTTGTGGCACCACGCATGGAGATTGCTGCACGGTACGATGCCGATGTTTGGCAGCTGTATAGCCTTCCAAAGACTCCTCAGGACAAACCCATCATTCATGCGATTCGCGTAGATCCAGATCTCGATGTTGTTAGTCTTCTCAAAGGCGCAAGCATATCGAAGGCCCTCTTGTTTGATGCCTATCACCCTCACCTAATGGGCGGATCAGGGCATCGGATCAGCGACTCGGCAGCAGCCAGACTCTTTGAAGGTGAATGCAACATTCCTAGGATATTGGCCGGAGGCCTTAAACCAGAGAATGTTTCATCGGCGATCAGGATGCTTTCACCCTGGGGAGTGGATGTCTCATCCGGTATCGAGCTTTCTCCGGGAATCAAGTGCCATGCCAAGATGAAAGCTTTTGCCAATGCTGTTCACAACGCGCAATTTTAGAACTTAGTGACGGCATCCAAACGTGAATGGAGCGATGACCGGCAGTAACAATCGCGTTATCTACTTGTCAACTTTGGTCTTTATTCCATCTCGCTCGATAAACGGATTATCCGACGGCGGTGTAAGCTCACCGGGCTCTGCCTGGACATCCTTCGGAGCCTTTCCCTTTACATACCGCGTATCACGCTCCGGGTTGCTAGTTAAGTAATCTAGGAGCCCATTAGCGACTGCAACACCGATGGCTTGTTGTGTTGGTGGCGATGCAAGTGCGGCAGCATCAGAGGCATTACTCATAAACCCAGCCTCCACCAATACGCCCACACTCGTACTCAAACGAAGCACTGCAAAGCCATCATTTTTGTAAACGGTCTTATCAGACCGAATTCCCAGCTTCTTGATCGCACGGACTTCGGTTCCTAACCTATCTGAAATCTTGGATGCTAACTCCTGACAGGGCTGCGAATCCATATGGTAGAAGACCAGACTGCCGTTAACGGATGAGCTCCGAACGGCATCATTGCAGTGGATGGATACAAATGCGTCTGCATCTACCCGATTTGCGATGGCTGGTCTTTCCTTAAGTCCTGGGTCAATATCGTTGTCGCGTGTAATGACAACGTTAGCTCCTAATGCATCTAACCTTGCAGCTGTTGCCATCGCTATTGGAAGCGTATTTTGCTTTTCTAGCCTGCCATCCACACCCTTAGTTCCGGTGCTCCCACTTCCACCATGCCCTGGATCGACAAGAATCGTACGCCCAGCAAGCGGAAGAGATGCTTCATCACCAATCTGTTCACGCAACGAAACCTTAATCCGGCCCTTAGGATCCACGTTGACCATGAATCGGGATGGCTGATTCAGCGCAATCGTAAGGCGCCCCCCCCAACCGACGCCAGATTTCCATTCACAGTCACCTAGCATTCCATTGTCGATTTTCGAGAACAGCTCTGAGAGCATCCCGTTCGGGTCCTCAACATTAATATCCATGATGAAGCGATTACCAACAATCACTGGTCGGAACCATGGAAGCCTGCCTGCTTCTATGACAAAGTCAACCCCGTGTGGGCTGGCAAGTGCTTCTGCCCTAGTAACCGGTGTCATGAATGCCGCTGTAGAGGCTGGTAGAGCAACAGACCGAATTATTGGAGATGCCAAGGCTCTTGGTGCTACGGCTACCGTTGCGGGGAGAGGTTCAGCAGTTGCTGCCGTGATGAGCCACTCGGATGCACTTTCCCCTTGGAGAAGGCGGAATTTATCGACATCGGAAGCCTCTAATACAACACGAGCAATATTCTCTTGATATTGCCCAACCCTAATACTCTTGTAAATGGCCCCATCTGGAAGCGTAGGTTTTGCAACATCATCGATCGTAGCGCCCGGGATGTCAACAATAACTTTCCCGGTAGTTTTGTCGCGAACGAGGATTGGTCGGATTGGTAAGTGCGACGAGATTCGGATTGCTTCACGCTCTGCAAATACGGCTGATACAGCAGTTTGGAGTCTGGCGAGTGGCAGTTTTGCATCCATGAAAATGCGCGATTTCGTTGCATTTGCAACGTCGCTGAGTTTAAGCATCCCATCCCACTGTCGTCCTGGAGCAACCGTCCTTTCAACACGCACTCTTCCGATTCCACCGGCGGAAAGCTCTATGGCACCAGAATGTTCAACTTCAGTAACGGTGAGACCCAGTAGTTCCAACGATTGATGGTTCACATAAATGATGCCATCTGTGCCACGCCACGCAGATGAAACATCGCCGATTGGCAACAACATGCCCCGTGGAGAAAGTATTTGAAACGGACGAATCGAGGTAGTCCCACGAGGAGCACGAACCGCTCTACTGGGTGGAGAAACCTTTTGTTTGGTTTGTTGTAGGTCCGGCGAGTTGCGCAGAAAAACCAACGGTAATACAGCAAGCACACCTAGGATATCCATGCTGTATCTTCGCCTGTGTTTTCATTTTGCACAAGTGGAAATGCAAAAATCCGGACCACTTATCGTGGTCCGGATTCTATTGAGACAGTCCAAGATTGAAGTTTCTTAAAACTCAAGTGGAGGCGCGGGGACTCGAACCCCGGTCCGAAGCCAGAGTAGCACAAACGTCTACGAGCGTGTCAAATAATTTATTGTCGTCTGATGGTCGCCCACTTGCAGGCTGCCATTCATTCCAAGCCCCGTTTGCTTCCCCCAGTGATCGGCGCGCTACACTGATAGGTATCCGAGTAAGTTATCGCCCGCAACAGTCCCCTCGGAATGGACAGTCTTGGACGGCTTAATGTATTAGATTAAGCAAGCACGCAACTTGCGTTGCGGGCGGTTGCAAAGTTGTTTTTTGCATTTGTTTTTTTTGCCGGTATTAACGAGGCCCCCGGCGCCTCGGCTCGCAATCTGACCCAACTGTACCCCGTCTACTCCAATCGCCCCCCTATTATCTTGAACTAACAATATATCGTACTCAAGCATTGAGTTGTGACGTTCCCAAAGTCATGGAATTGCATGCGTACATTTTTCACAATGTGTATACGAAACACTCCAGCACACGATACCAATTGAGGCATGCCGTTCATCAAATCGACAAGTCACGCTGTTCACTTAAATACCGCATCGTGGCATGATGGAAATCCCATGAATCCTTGCTGGACACCGAATACGCTTCGTCAAGGTCATCACTCCAACACTGTCCAGATGCAAGCATCGCAACACGTGACCATACATCTACAACGGCGGGTCTACAATATCCCCCTCCACCAAGGATGATAACTGGCTTGTCTCTAAATACCTGAAGCAGCTTTTCCACCGTATGCAGCCATTCCCAACGGGTCATTACCAAATGCCCCAGCGGATCCTCAGCTAGTGCATCGGCGCCAACCTGTAGGACAACCGCATCGGGTGAAAACTCATCAAACAAATGCGAACTAGCACGCGGGATCACATCGCACCAAATATCACCACCCGTATTCGGTGCAAAAGGTATGTTCCACACACTCTGCTCCGCACTACCTGTTCCTCTGTCTTGGACATTTCCAGTCCCCGGAAATAGCCAGGCTCCGCTCTCGTGAAAGCTGAGAGTAAGAACATCCGGGTCTGAGCGGAATAGCGCTTCGACGCCATCACCATGATGAACATCAATGTCGACGTACATCACTTTGCGCAGTCCTCGTGCTTTGAGCGCATTTATGGCTATTGCAATATCGGAAAGAATGCAGAACCCACTTGCATGGTCATAGTGTGCATGATGCAAGCCACCTGCAAAGCTAATCGCCCTTCCAAACGTTCCATCAGCAACAAGATTCGCGCACGTCACCGACCCACCGCAGTAGAGAAGACCGTTCTCCCACATCCCCCTAAATGCCGGCGTATCGCCTGGACCAAGACCGTATAGAGACAAGTTAAGCCCGGATTCACCTTTTGATGCCCGTTTAACAACATCAACAAAATCAGCTGAATGCACTGCCAATACATCAGACTCAATACATGCGATTGGATCAAATGAAACTAAGTCTGTCCCGAATGCCCCATGCAAACGAAGCCTGTCAAAAATATCGATGAGCCTTGTTTGTTGAAGTGGGTGGCGTGGGCCCAAATCATAGCTTGCATAGAGATTCGAATGTATATACGCAGTCTTAATCATCGAAGTAATACTACCCGGAACACAATTTGGAGTTCGAAAGTACAATCAGACATGGAACAAACTTTTAATGCGTTTGCAATGGCGCAAGAGCAGCTTCACGCGGTAGCGGCATTGATGGGACTTGAACCAGATGTCACCGCAGTTCTCAAAATGCCCAAACGCGAGCTTACCGTTCACTTTCCGGTTCGCATGCGCGATGGCGACATCCAAACCTTTACCGGCTATCGCGTCCACCATAACCTGACCCGAGGACCAGCAAAGGGCGGTATCCGTTATCATCCAGCCACCGATATCGATGAAGTCAGGGCGCTAGCCTTTTGGATGACGATTAAGTGCGCGGTTGTCAACATTCCCTTTGGCGGAGCAAAAGGCGGAGTTGTCTGTGATCCAACACAGCTAAACGCAGGCGAACTTGAACGACTGACCCGTAGATATACATCGGAAATTGCCATTCTCCTTGGACCGGACAAAGATATCCCAGCACCAGACATGGGAACAAACGGGCAGACAATGGCCTGGATTCTCGATACATATTCATCCCTCAAAGGCACAACGGTTCCCGCGGTTGTGACTGGTAAACCAATCAGTGTTGGGGGTTCAGAGGGACGTATCGAAGCTACTGGGCGCGGAGTGGTAACGATTACGCGCGAAGTGCTTAGGTCGCTCAACATGCAGCTCCCAAGTTCGACAATTGCGATTCAAGGCTATGGAAATGTTGGCGCAGCAGCAGCCGTTCTTTTCCATGTAAGTGGCGCAAAAGTTGAGGCAGTGTCCGATGTCAATGGAGCCATTTACCGCAAGGGCGGAATAGACATCATCGCCCTTCAAGACTACGTCCGTCTGAACCGAACGGTCGTTGGCTTTCCGGATGCCGAAGCAATTCCGCCAGGTGATGTCCTTACGATGAAAGTAGACGTCGTCGTCCCAGCAGCTCTACAGCATGTGATTACGGCAGAAAATGCAGCCCAGATTCAGGCAAAAGTCGTTGTTGAGGGTGCAAATGGTCCTACGACACCGGAAGCCGATGTTATTCTCCGCAACAAAGGAGTGACTGTGGTTCCGGATGTTCTCGCGAATGCAGGTGGTGTCACGGTGAGTTACTTCGAATGGGTCCAAGGACTTCAGAGCTTCTTTTGGACCGAGAGTGAAGTCAACAGTCGCTTGGAACAGATCCTGATACGAGCATATCAACAGGTTCACCGGGCATCACAACAGCATAAAGTCGACCTACGAATGGGCGCTTATATTGTTGGTGTCGGGCGCGTCGCGGATGCCATAAAATCAATGGGGATTTACCCTTAGAAAGTAACCAGCATGTCTATTCTTCATCGGCCTTTTGGAACAACTGGAGATTCACTTTCCATAATTGGAATCGGTGGTGTAACTGTAGTCGGGCATGATGCTACGGCATCAATCAGGTTGTTTGATGAGGCATTGGATGCCGGCATCAACTACGCTGATGTCGCTCCAAGTTATGGTGTAGATCAAGAGACGGAGAAACGATTCGGAGATGCGCTGGTTGGCCGACGCAACAGAGTCTTCCTTGCTTGCAAAACGGGAGAACGAACTGCAACCGGAGCAAAGCTAGAGCTTGAGAGAAGCCTGCAACACCTGAAAACCGATCACTTTGACCTATATCAGCTTCACGCCATCACAAGTGTTGAGGAAGTCGAACGAGCTTTTGCTCCGGATGGTGCGATGGATGTCATCATTAATGCTCAGAGGGAGGGAAAAGTTAGGCACATCGGATTTAGTGCACATTCCGTAGATGCAGCTCTTCGAGCTTTAGAGCTCTTTCCGTTCGCGAGTGCCCTCTTTCCTGTCAACTTCGTCACGACGTACGCGGGACACTTTGGGCCACAAATCATAGATGCCTGTCTTGAAAAGGGAGCATCGAGACTGGCATTAAAGGCTATGGCGATGACGCATTGGAAGGATGGTGAACACCGTGACTTTCCGAACTGCTGGTACTCACCGATCTCCGACGAAAGACTTTCTGAGCTGGCTCTTCGGTGGACGTTGTCTCAAGATGTTACCGCCGCAGTGCCGCCAGGGGATCCAATCTTGTTCAGGAGAGCGCTTACCTTCGCAAAACGGTTTACCACTATCACCGATGAGGAAGTAATGGAACTGAAGCAAGTTGCTACACAGCAAGCTCCAATATTTTCAACCGTGTAAGTCAAATCGGGAGCCAACTTTGGCTCCCGACTCACATTGTCCTATCCGGTCCCGGTTGTCGCTCCCGGTCCAGTACCAGAGCCATCATCGGATGAACCTCCGCCGAACCAGCTCCACCGATTGTATTTTTCTACACTGCCATCCGCGTAACGAATTTCAACGTTTCCTTCAGCATCCCAGGTTATGATCGCTGGTAGCAGAGGGTCAGCGCCTTCAATTCGGGCTTTACCGCTACCATCTGGGTTAAACGTAAACGTCGATTTGTAGCCATCACTGGTTTCAACAATAGAGCTACCTGAGCCGTCTATCCCGTATTTACCAGAATACTTACTCCATTCACCTGACGGCAATGTCGTCATCGATGTATAGATAAATTCACCTTCTAGCTTGTAGCTACTCGATCCTTTGTCTACCGTTCCATCTGCCGATGTACTCTCGTACTTTGACCGGAAGGTACCATCGGCTTCCGATTCGGTTATGTAATCACCCCACGCAACTGCGAATGGGCCTTTTTCGAATCGATAACGGTTTGAGAACACAACCGGGAACACTGTCCAATCGGTTGGCATAACTGACTCGACGAAACCCGCTGGTTGCGTTTTCACTTCATCAACATAGAGGTCTTGTCGATACACATCCGGCGTCATTTTGACGTCTACCCAAAGCTGTAACCACTCATCGTAGTAGAAGAAGGCGTAGTTTGAGTCATCTGGTGGCAGGAACTGACGCGTACGTCCAGCTATGGAGCCACCGCCGCCAAGGTTTCGGAAATACATATCAAGACGCGGTGCAGCAACGTTTCCAGCTCCACCACCGCCAGGAACGCCTCCATTATCAAGCGAAAGAGACGGTGCGTTTCCAGTCATTTGACCTTCGGACCCGAGCATTGACTTAATGATGGACTTAGCCTTAGCCCGAGTTCCTCCATTACTAGGATATGGCCTTATGCCACCGCCACACCCTTGCAGCATTACCGCTGCACTGATCATTCCAAATATCGCAAGTCGTCGCGTCATCGTCATCTCCCTCTAATATTGGATTTTCAAATGCAAGTCACACAACACCCAGACTATACAAACCATATTCAACTGAATCCACCAGTGCCTCCCATGAGGCTTCAATTATATTGGTCGATACACCTACAGTATTGTACGAGTGACCATGATGATCGGTTGATTCAATAATGGCACGGACCCGCGCAGCTGTTCCCTCCCCAGATGTAACAACACGGACCTTAAAGTCTGTTAGTGTGATACTTGCGAGCTGTGGATACGCATCGGAGAGCGCCTTACGCAGTGCTCCATCAAGCGCGTGAACCGGCCCATCACCATCGGCAACCGTCAAGTATTCGGTATCACCCACACGGACGCGTAAGGTGGCTTCCGTTATCGGATTGGTATCGGAGTGGCGCTTTTCTACGAGAACACGATATCCAATCAAGTCGAAGAACTTTTGATACTGACCGGTCTCCTTGCGTACGATGAGTTCAAAAGAGGCTTCAGCTCCTTCATATGCATAGCCATTCGCTTCTTGTTCGGTCACCGTGTTCAAGACGGCTCGCACTTCACTTGAATTTTTGTCAAGTGTCAGTCCCATCGTGGCTGCATGTTGCACAACGGTTGCCTTCCCTGACTGTTCGGATATTGGCAGACGTCGCACATTTCCAACCACATCAGGGCTGATATGTTCATAAGCTGACGCGTGCTTCGAAATGCCATCCACATGAAGCCCAGCCTTATGGGTAAAGGCATTACGGCCAACATAAGCAGCCCTTGCATTAGGGGAAAGATTAGCCGTTTCATCGACAAAGGCCGCCATGGATGTCAGATCTTGAAGCGTATGCTCCTTACCAACCAGGTATCCCAACTTCAGTGACAGGTTTGCCATTACAGGAATGAGATTAGCATTGCCGGTTCGTTCACCGAGTCCATTGATCGTACCTTGGACGTGTCGGCAGCCAGCAATCACAGCTGCCAATGCATTGGCGGTCCCGCAATCGCCATCGTTGTGGGGATGCATACCTATCATCGTTGCTTTGAACGTATTGACCAGATCTGCGATGATGAAACTGATTTGATGCGGGAGCATCCCGCCATTCGTATCGCAGGGAACAATGACATCAACACCCGCACGAACAGCCTCACCAAGAACATCTTTTGTGTAGTCCGGGTTCAGCAAATAGCCATCAAAGAAGTGTTCAGCATCAAGAATAACCTTCTTCCCTTGGTCCTTAAGAAACTTTACAGATTCAAAAACCATCCTTAGATTTTCAACACGTGAAACCCTAAGAATTTCATCCACCTGCCATGCACTCGACTTCGCAACTATCGTCACGACAGGCGTATTTGCATCTAAAACAGCCCGCAGAAGAGGGTCCGTCTCAACATCACTATTGGCCTTACGCGTAGCTCCAAATGCAGCGAGCGCAACTCCTTTAGATTAATTATCCCCAATCCTCGCAAAAA
>JAURHZ010000007.1 GCA_030833025.1 Armatimonadota bacterium | reverse complement strand
TGAATAAGTTTTAGCAAAGAACTGATTCTCCGCCAAATAAATATCACAGTCTGGAAGATTTACAGAAAGTCTGGCAAGTGGCGAACCAAACTCATCATTCAACAAGACAGCAAGGTTGCCATCATTGTACTTTGAAGTTACCACACGAGCGACACCGAAAGAAGAAGTTTGAAAGTTCATACTACTATAGAAACTATTGCACACTTTTTAAGAAGAATTTAACCCTTTGTATTTTCTGGGGGCTCCGTAAAAAATATGGGCCCGACAAGATTCGAACTTGTGTAGGCTTACGCCGACGATTTTACAGACCGCCTCCTTTAGCCACTCGGACACAGACCCATACAATGCACATCAAAAGCTGGAGACAGGACTTGAACCCGCGACCCGCTGTTTACAAAACAGCCGCTCTACCACTGAGCTACTCCAGCAAGTCAATGTGTTTGACGGAAAATATTATCATACGGAAGTCCGATGGCAAACCTCATAGGCTAAAAATTGGCTACTTTGTTCGAAATCAGAAGTTTATAGCGCTTGTACAACTAGCCAGCACCTCACTCTCACATCGATAATACGCGCCCGAATTCCGTACTCGTTCGCAGAAGTTACTGTAACTCCAATATCCTTTTCACCGTATCCTTGAGGGTCTTCTCCCCCTTCAAAACGACAAAAACCGCAGCGAATGGCTGCGTTTTTTTGGAGATATCAATCAAACAGAAAACCTAGTGATTGGGGCTCATTGAACTAGTCCCAGCATTACTCAGTGCCTTTCGCTCCTTTCCAATCTCCGCCATGTAATAGAGAACAGGAACCGCTAAGCGCGACAACAGTGTACTTGCAATCTCACCCGCCATTAGCGCTACTGCCAGCCCCTGAAAGATTGGATCGAACAGAATAACAAAGGATCCAACAATCACCGCCGTCGCCGTCAATAACATCGGCCTAAAGCGAATCGCTCCTGCATCCACTACAGCCTGCTCCAGTGATGCTCCCTGCTTTCGTTGAAGCTCAATGAAGTCAACCAAGATGATTGAGTTACGTACGATGATCCCTGCTCCAGCGATGAATCCGATCATCGATGTCGCAGTGAAGAATGCACCCAGCATCGCATGGGCTGGCAGGATGCCAATCAGGGTAAGTGGAATCGGTGCCATGATGACAATCGGCACCCGGAAATCCTGGAACCATGCCACGACCAAAATGTAGATGAGAATGAGCACTGCGGCGAATGCTATTCCAAGGTCCCGGAAGACTTCATAGGTAATATGCCATTCACCATCCCACTTCATCGCAGGCGTTCGTGTGTCATCTGGAACGTGTGTGGTCATCACGTTCAGCTTGACGCCGCCGGGTAGATCAAGCTTGTCTAGTGCAGCGTTCATCTTCAAAATCGCATACACAGGACTCTCCTGCCGACCGACAACATCTCCAGTCACGTAAACAACTGGCTGCAGATTCTTGTGGTAAATCGACTTCTCCCCACCTGTAGTTTCCGTAGTGACCAATTCGCTTAACGGAACCAAGCGACCATCCATAGTCCGAACTTGAAGCTGCTCAATGGAGTCTGAGCCACTACGATTTCCCCGCTCAAGCCGAACAGTTGCGTTTATATCTTCGCGGGACTCAGCTTCATGCATTAATCCAACACTGCCACCTGAGAGTGCAATGCGCAGGGCAGCTTGTGCATTTGCCAAGGTGACACCCGATGCCGCAGCTTTTACAGCATCAATCTTAATGTTGCGAGTTACATGATCTGCATCTACGTACCAGTCAATATCAGCAACACCTTCAGTGGTTTCAAAGACATCCTTCACTCTCGCGGCTACTGCAAGCCGTGTGGCATCATCCGGACCATAGACCTCCGCAACTAATGTCTGCAATACGGGCGGTCCAGGTGGAACTTCGGCAATCTTAATCCGAGCTCCAAGCTTTGTAGCGATTGGCTCCAGCTCCGCCCTAAGCGATTTGGCGATGTCATGGCTCTGGCGCTTGCGATCACCCTTTGGCAGGAGATTTACTTGGATGTCGGCCTGGAACGGTTCATGACGCATAAAGTAGTGACGAACAAGGCCATTGAAATTGTAGGGGCTACTGGTGCCGGCGTATATCTGATAATCAACGACTTCAGGGGTTTTGGCTACACTTGCTGCCAGCTCCCTTGTAGCGGCAAGCGTGGTCTCAAGGGATGTCCCCTTGGGCATATCCACAATCACCTGAAATTCGTTCTTGTTGTCAAAAGGAAGCATTTTGACTGTGACAGACTTGTTCGCAAGAAGGTACATTGCGCCTGCCATCAGTATTCCAATCAACAGAAAGAAGACCGATCTGACCTTCCAGCTACGCAAAAGTGGCTCCATAATTCTGCGATAGAGGATGGTCAATCGATCCTCGGGACCATCGGCGTGATGTCCACCACCGGCCGCACTCTCCTTGCCTTCCTTCCTTAGAATCCGGACGGCCGCCCATGGTGTGACGATGAACGCAATTAACAGTGAAAACAACATCGCCGCACTAGCTCCGATTGGAATAGGTCGCATGTATGGGCCCATCAGACCACCTACAAAGGCGAGTGGCAGGATAGCTGCGATGACGGCAAATGTTGCGAGAATTGTAGGATTTCCAACTTCATCAACGGCATCGATCGCGGTTGCCAGCAATCCTCTGCTCTGAGCATCTGGCATTCGCAAGTGCCTGACGATGTTTTCAACGACGACAATCGCATCGTCAACGAGAATACCAATTGAGAAAATCAGAGCGAACAGTGTGATTCTGTTTAGCGTGTAGCCATACAGATAGAACACAAGCAAGGTAAGAGCAAGTGTGACCGGAATTGCGGTCAGCACTACCATAGATTCTTTCTTCCCAAGTGCGATAGCAATCAGAATCGTCACCGAAACAACCGCAATCCCCATATGAAACAAGAGTTCGTTTGACTTTTCAGCAGATGTTTCACCATAATTTCGGGTTACAGTTACAGAAATGTCACCGGGGATGATGATTCCCTTTATCCGATCCACTTTAGCTAGTACTTGGTGAACGACATCAATTGCATTCACACCCTGTCGCTTAGCCACGCTTATGGTTACGGCATTTGTAATACCTCGCTGTGTCGACTTGGTTTCCGATGCAGCTCCATTACCGTAGTGAACGTAATCAACCGCTTCTTCGGGGCCATCCGTTACTGTAGCGATATCCCTTACGGTAATGCCTTGACCACCTGAAGCGGCTAATCTGACATCTAAAATGTCATCCACGGATCGAAAATATCCATTTGCCCTAAGTGTGACACTTTGAGACTTTTCAGCAAAGCTACCGAGCTCCATTTCCTGGTTTGCTTGTTGTAACGCAGTGGTCACAGATGTGATATCGATGCCGTTGCCTGCAAGGACAGCCTTATTGACAGAAATCAACAGCTCGCGCTTCTGTCCTCCAATAATCAGCGTCTCTGCTACATCGGGGACTGACTTTATGTCCTGCTCCACGCGGGTTGCAATTTGCCGGAGTACGACGGGAGATGCGCTTTGTGAATGAAGTGTGAGTGCCAAAACTGCGACATCATCGATTGAGTGGGTTTTGATGATTGGTGCCGATGCGCCTTGTGGAATCAGATCAGCATTACCGGCGATTTTCTCTCTCAGACGAACGAAGGCCTTCTCTTGATCCTGTCCGACCAGAAATCGAACGACGACCATTGCGCGACCATTCCCGGATGTTGAATATACATACTCAACACCTGGTACTTCCCAGATCAGCTTTTCGAGTGGCGACGTTATTCGTTGCTCGACTTCTTTGACAGTAGCGCCCGGAAACTGCACCAGAACATCGGCCATCGGGACAATGATTTGCGGCTCTTCTTCTCGTGGAGTCCGAATAACCGCGAACACTCCTAGTACCAAACTTGCTAGTATTAGGAGCGGTGTTAACTTGCTATTTACAAATGCGCTCGCGAGCTTCCCTGCAAATCCTCGGTTCATTGCCTTGCTCCGTTCACTCGAACTCCATCTGTTAGGCCCGCAACTGACTCACGAATAACTACATCCCCGACCGCGAGGCCTGACGCAACAGGAAATCGTCCCCCAACTGGCGTTCCAAGCGTCACTACGCGTGACTGAGCTAGGCCATCAGACGTAACGATGTAAACGTAACTCAGTCCATCTCGCCGACGTATGGACATTTCGTCCAACATGATTGCCTTACGGCGCGCGACGGTGATCTTCGCTATTCCATAGATTCCAGTCAATGGTGCCAGCGTATCTGGCAGTGACAGACGTACTTTGTATGCGTGTGCCATCCCACTTGCCTGCGGAGTAATCTGGCGCACAACACCAGACATGTCCTGTGGACCAACAACCGGAATCGCAATTCTCAGCTTGTTTCCAACCTTGAAACGGCTGATCAACGCTTCTGGGACCTCAATATCAAAACTGGATTTACCGCCATCGATTTCAATGATAGGCGTCCCAGGGGATGCAAGTACGCCAGGATCTGCAATCCGACGAACGATCCGCCCTGCAAATGGAGCTCGAATTATAGAATCATTTAGGGAAATATTCGCATCAGCGACCGTCGCTCGCGCACTGATGAGTGCAGCTTTTGCAGCATTGAGATCTGCCTGGCGCACCAAGACTTGCCTAAGTCCCGCTCGAGCAGCCGAAACGCCGGCTTCCGCTTGCCTTACTGTAGCCTCCGCGGCAAGTACCGACTGGGCCGAAGCGCTTCGCTCTTGTTGACGGGCTCCCTCCTCTAGGAGTGCAAGCTGTTGACGCACAATGTTTCGCTGTGCTGTAGCCTGCTCAAGTGCTACTGATGTCCTATCAACATCACGCTGAGGAATGGCACCTGCTTTTAGCAACCCACGCATCCGGTCATTTTCAAGGGTTGCAAGCCTGACGGATGCATCCGCTTGGACAACCGCACTTCGGGCCTGAGCAATCTCTTGTGATCGTGCACCTTCAGCCGTGATGCTCTTACGTTCCGCTGCTATCGCAAGCGATGCCTTGGCTCCAGAGAGAGTTGCTTCAGCATCCTGAATTCGGGTCAAACTTGTAGCCCGTTCCAGTTCAAGGGCTGAGTTTGCCTTAACTATCTCTGCCTCCGTCCGTCCAACGGCACCAACCGCCGCCTGCTTTCCGGCGATGATGTGTCTGGCATCGAGGTGGACGAGCGCTTGCCCCGTACTGACCAAAGAGCCTTCGGTGACATCGACGGCAAGTACACGTCCAGACACGTTGGATGCCAAGATGCTATGCAATTCACTGCTTGTCGTTCCAGGTAGTTCACGGACAACATCTACCGATTCCTCAGCAGCCGTAAATGTTGATACGGATATTCCCGGAGCCTTGGATGTGTAACCCTCGGTAGGTCCCTTTTTCGATGAACATCCATTAATCAGGATTAGCGCTGACACCAAAGTACTGAGCGTAAGTACTTTTGCAAGCATTGATATATCCGGCAATCCCGTCCTCTGATTATTAGTTCGTTCAATCACGGTTTCATTTCCCAATCTGTGTGACGCATCTATTCCGGATGCATCGCGTTATCCGTACAGAGGGATTCAACCGGCGAAAAGGATTCATTTGCGCATTCGGTAAGAAAGTGGACGCTGGTCAAGCATTGATGTTAACGAAGAAACAAAAGTTGACAACCTTTGAACCCTTACCCTGTCCTTGTTCACTCTGAAAAGATATCGGGACTCCCCGACCCACGAAAGTATTCAAATGCCTATCAAGAACATCTCGGTAGAAGACCTAAGCCTAATGGTCACTAGGCGCAGGGACATCACGATCATCGATGTCCGTACGCCAACAGAATTCAGACGCGGTCACATTCCCGGTGCATTGAATTTGTATGGAGAGAAGCTCACATCACACGTCAAGGACTTGGATTCATCGTCGGTCGTGGCGGTTGTGTGTTAGAGCGGTGGGCGCAGCCAGATGGCGTGCCAGGCACTGAGACGTGATGTTCCGGGAGTGGTTAATGTTTACGGTGGTACAGCCGCGTGGATACGCGCAGGATTAGAAGTAGAGAAGGAAAGTATACAAATGTCAGAACAATGCCAGAGCTCAGAGACAAGGCTACGTCGTCAAACACATTTTGTAGCGGCCATTTTGTTGGTATCGGCACTTATCATGGGCTTTACCAGCAACCATAGATGGTTTTATGTTGCGTGTTTACCAGCATTCGGTCTAACGCTCGATGCATTGACGGGCTTCTGCCCAATGACATTTATTCTGCGTAAAGCACCGTGGAATTCAGGGCTTGCTTAGTGGCTGGGTGTCCGTGTGAAGGTAGCGAATTACCTTCGCCGGAACACCACCAACTAATGCGCCTGCAGGAACATCTTTTGTAACGACAGCACCCGCAGCCACGACTGCGTGCTTTCCAATCGTGACACCCTTCAAAATAGTCGCACGCGCGCCAATCCACACTCCATCTTCAATAATGATGGGAGCCTTTGCACCAGGGAGCGTGTGGTCAATAGGATTATGGAAGTCAGAGTCCATGATAAGAACGTAGTTGCCTATCGCAACATTGTTACCGATGGTGATGGACGCAAGACTTCCTATGCTTGTCCCTGAGTTGATAAATGTGTCGTCACCAATGGTGATGCGCCCGTATTCCCCGGCTCCAAGCTCAACAGGAACGTGCGCTGCAAGTACCCTGAACTTTTCGCCGATACGAATTCGACCACGATTGCGAACGATTGCCTTGCCATCTAAAGCAGTTCGTGAAAAGGGCCTTACACAGCCGCGGAAAACCCAATTCCCCTTAGCGATAAGAAATGCCTGTCTAGCTTTGTGTAAAATACCCACGATTACAATATCGGCCATTCCGAGGCGCAAGCATAGATGAATTAGGAACTACTTAATCCCATCGCCTCAAGCCAGCGGCGCATTGTCGCTGCACGTTCAGCATCTTCAACGGGAATAACGATTGGCCGGCCACGTCCATCGAGGACCAAACCGATTTCTCCGGCAACCGCCTTGTATGTTCTTGAGCGCCCCTTGCCATCCCCAAAGTCAAATGCCTTACCGGGCTTACACTCGACATCAACGGTCCGACCAGCTTCCACGGATACGAGCACGATCTCGCCAAATGGGACAACATAGGACTTGCCGTCTACGACCGCGGTAAAGCACTCTTCACCAGCCTTTGCGGTACCAACAGGTGCTAGACAATCCGCGATACGAATGAGACAGTCCTTTTCGAACACTTCTGTAGCCGCTTCAGGCAGCAACGTCGACAGGATGCCAAGCTGTGGCATCATGAAAATGGAGTCCTTCGCAAGCGTCGTCAGGCCCTGCGGTGCATAGGCATCCATCATCATCAGCGCCGTTTGCGCAAGTTTCGGTGCATGGGCAAGAACGCCGCCACTGCCGATTAGCATATCGAGTTCGAACATGTCGACAAGCGTGGATCCACTTGCTTTTTGTTCAAAGATTTCACTGATGTCACGTTGCTGCTGTACACCAACCATTTCGCGGGCAAGCGACTTATGGTGTTCAAACGCAAGCCGGAGCGCCTCGCGGCTAGCCGCCTGCTCGATCTGTAGATCACGCAAGTCCTGCGGAATGGTTGTTGGGCGAACCATTTTGTTGCGTAGCTGATTACGTATATACGCATCGCTCTCTTCAAACGGTAACCAGCGCTTGATATTTGGAAGACCAGCCTCCGTCAAAACGTTACAGATGGAGTAACTCATCCCAAGGTTCGCTGAAACTGTGCGGTTATAAATGCCCTTGAAGACAGAGAAGACGTCTGTTGTAGCACCACCGATATCCACGCCTAGCAGAGAGATGTTGCGTTGTCTAGCAATCTCCTCCATGATTTTGCCAACCGCATTGGGGGTAGACATGATCCCGGAGCTCGTCCAGGTGGTCAGCTTTCCGTAGCCTGGTGCCTGCTGCATCACGTGCTCAAGGAAGAGCTCGTGAATAGCTTCCCGGGCTGGCCCCAAGTTCTCACGGGCCATCGTAGGTCGGAGGTTTGGAACCATCCGAACATCAACGGTGTCGCCAAGCGTGTCATTCACGGCGGGACGCATTTTCTCGCTACCAGCGAAGATGACCGGCAGCTTCAAACCGACTCCGAGTCTTGGCTTGGGATCTGCAGAGCGTAAAATCTCAGCAATTTCCTGCACCTGTGGAACAACGTTTCCATCATCTGTGCCACCAGACATTAGAATCATGTCAGGGCGCAGCGCCCGAATCCGCTCGACCTTTTCGTAGTCTTTACGGCCATCATTAATCGCAAGCGTGTCCATAATGATGGCGCCCGCACCGAGTGCGGCACGTTCAGCAGATTCCGCAGACATTTCACGAACCACACCAGCTACGGTCATTTGCAGACCACCACCAGCGCTAGATGTCGACAGGTATAAGTCAACGCCTACGGTGTCTGACTGCGCAGGGGTCATCGGCTTGCCCGCCACATCAAGGATTTGCTTGCCCGTGAGGTCCTGTAGCTCGGTCAGGGCATTTGTCACACCGACCGTGACATCATCAAATGGCGCCTCGACAGTCGTCGGAGCTTCCCCGCGTGACACAAGCCTGTAGACACCATCGGGTTGTTTCTCGATGAGAATCGCTTTGGTGGTTGTGGAGCCACAATCCGTGGCGACGATGGACCGAACGTTTGCAGGTACAAATCCAGACATGGGCAGATTCTAGCATAGCAAACGCCGGTCTTACACCGATTTAGATGCGCTTGAGAACTTCGGCAGCAACGTAAACGGCATCGATTTGAGCACATGATGCAATTCGCTCTACCGCACGCTGTAACGACCGTGAATCCGGATCGGTGTTTAAGCCTTCAGACCCAACGATTCCAACAATATGGTCGACGGCTGCAAGCACAAAACGAGCCTTTGCAACGGGACTGGTGCGGTTATCGCATTGCTGCCATAAACCGGAAACAGCATCAATAGCCTGATCCCAGCCTGCACTGGATGCAGCGGGTTTCACACGTGCCTGTTGACGAGCAGCCATTTCGCGCGCTGCAGCGTCACGTGCTTGAGCATTCGCCCAATCGTTAGCCGTTGTGCCCTCGATCACGCGTACGATTCCATCAGCGATGTCTGTTACATCGCGGAAAGCCTTGTGAAGAATGTTCAGGTTGTCAGATGAATTCAGGGCTCCTTGGAGCGCTCCATCAACAGTTGAATCTAGCCCGATAACCAGGACAGAACCATCGATGGCGACTGGAACAGCACGCTCTAGGGCACGGAAGAAAGCCGGTGCAAGCGCCACACGCTTCGCAATCGGGGCAACCTGACTCCAAACCACTTGACAGTCCATAACTACGACACTCCAAACCGCAGGTTTTCTGGCATTCGCCACCGCCAGTATACGCTCCTGCCACATGTACGGTGGTATTATTTTGGCTGATATGGGAGAAGCTACTAACCGCGTCAGGAGCACAAAATCTGCATCCTCTGACCCTTATGATGTGCCGTTTGACGATACTGGCATCCTGAAAGTGGATGAGACCCCAGGTTGGGAGCTGCTAAAACAGAAAGCCGAACCAGTCACAGAGTTCAATGACGAATTTAAGCAGACTGCTCTGAGCATGGTTCCACGAATGTATCGTGCGCATGGCTGTGGTCTTGCCGCCCCGCAAGTCGGGATTAGTAAGCGATTCCTCATTTACGATGCAGGCAACGGCCCAGTGGTTGTCGTAAACCCAGAAATTGTCAAGCAGCGCGGTGAACAGTTTGAACCCAGTGAAGGCTGCCTGTCACTCCCGCGTATCAAGGCACGTATTCGACGCCCGAATGTCATTTCTGTCAAAGCACAGGACATTAATGGTAACGAGCTGTTTATCCGCGCTACCGAGCTTGAAGCCAGAATTTTATGCCACGAAATTGATCACCTAGATGGCATTCTGATTACAGATCGAGCATCGGGTGAAGACATTCGTTTCATAACACCCGATGACCATGAGGATGACTTTTAGCGCGTGCGGATTGTATTTATGGGAACCAGCCCGTTTGCTGTCCCAACGCTAAAATTGCTTGCCGCTTCGGACGACATTGAAATCAAGCTTGTCGTTTCGCAACCTGACAGACCATCGGGTAGAGGAATGCGCCTAACCCCGACTCCAGTTTCCGCAGCGGCAGCTGAGCTAGGGTTGCCTCTTGAAACTCCAGAGCGTCTGAGGGTGATTGCTGATAGTGTCATCTCACTAAACGCCGATGCGCTAGTTGTTGTGAGCTACGGGCAGATCCTGTCTACCAAGGTACTGAACTCCGCCCGCCATGGAGGAATAAACCTTCACGCATCGCTTCTGCCTCGATGGCGAGGAGCCGCCCCCATCCACCGGGCACTTGCATCCGGCGATTCTCACACCGGCGTTGCGACCATGCGGATGGAGAGAACGCTTGATACAGGCGCCGTCTTGCTCGAGTCGATCCTCGAAATTCGGTCGCACCACGATGCCGAGACGCTTGAGGATGAGCTGGCAACGCTCGGAGCTCCCCTCATGCTGCAAACACTCCGTCTTTTGCGAGAAGGAAGCATCGATGAACGTGTACAGACAAACGAGGATGCCTGTTATGCCCATATGCTCACCCGGGAGGATGGCTTTATCGACTTCTCGGCATCGACAAGTGAACAGGTCGACCGACAAGTTCGCGCATACGCGAAGCGTCCCGGTACATCGGTAATCATCGGCGATAAATCTGTAAAGGTCCACGCCGGATACCCAACGCCAGATGCTAGTTCATCCCCTCCCGGAACCATCACCGGGACTTGTAAAGATGGCTTGATTATCGCAACAACGACTACAGACTATGTAGTCACGGTACTCCAGCCGCCTGGAAAGCCAGCGATGCCAGCAGTTGCCTTTGCGAATGGTGCGCGGTTGGACTATCCACTATTCGCTATCAAACCCACTACTGTCGCTACGTAATCGATTTCGTCGTGCGTGGTCCCAAGGCCAAATGACAGCCGAAGCGCACCTGCTTGACGCTCGGCAGACCATCCACATGCCTTTACAACATGACTTGGCTCCACAGCACCACTGGCACAGGCAGCTCCTCCGCTCGCGGATATCCCCTTACGGTCTAACAACATCAATATATCCTCCGTAGACTGCCCAACAATGCTGAGATGCAACATGGTTGAAATCGCATCAATGGAAGGAGAATTGATGATGATGTTTGGATATTTACCGAGCTCGCACCTTAATTGTTGAACCAAGCTTACGACACGGTTGATTTCACGACTGCCAGCGTGCCGCCTGGTAACTTCCAGGTCTGCAGCAGCCCCAAAACCAACGGCTCCAACCACATTTTCGCTGCCTGCACGGAGCCCACGTTCCTGCGCACCACCTATGTGAAGGGGCTGGATGGGAACTTGGGTAAACAATGCTCCAATTCCTCCCGGACCATAAATTTTGTGGCTAGAAACACTGATTAGATCGGCACCAAGCCCCGCAGCTGTAAATGGAGCCGCAACAGGTGTCTGAACAGCATCGCAGTGAAACCATGCGCCGAACTTCTGTGTAATGGCAGCAATTTCCTGTACTGGTTGAAGACTTCCAAGCTCATTATTCGCATGCTGGACAGACACGACAGCCGTTTTGTCATCCACAAGCGTCTTCAGATGCTCTAGATCGACCCGCGCAGCGCTGTCTACACGCGCAACTTGTACATCTGCACCCAAAAACTGGCCTGCAAACCTCGCAGCATCGATGACGGCATGGTGCTCAGATGCCCCAACAACAATACGATTACGGCCGCTCTCCCTCCGTGACAGGAGTGATCCAATCACTGCCAGATTGTCCGCTTCAGTGCCGCCACTAGTGAACAGAAGGTTTTTGAAATCACACCCGATCAGGTTCGCGACCCGGTCATGTGCGGTGTCCATCGCTGCACGAAGGGCTCTGCCATGGTGGTGAAGCGAGCTTGCATTGCCGGGACCATGCGTTTCGTGAAAATCCCGCATCGCGGAACTGACAGCAGGATCGAGAGGCGTGCTAGCTGCATAGTCACAGTAAATCCGACGCGTTACCATTGTTCCCCCACAAGCATAACCTGTTTGCCATATACTTAGAACAGCAGAACCGTGAATCCAGCAGCTCTCCTTCCAAGTATACGCATCACACAGACATGGTTACTCACCATTGTCGATATCCTACTCGTTTGGTATGTGCTTTATCGGGTGATTTTGCTCGCAAAGGGACGACGTGCCTGGCCTATTCTAATCGGCCTTGGCATTTTCTTTCTCTTACTCCTAACCGCCGAGCGCATCGGACTCATCACCCTAGCGTGGATTCTGCGTCAATTTGTTCCACTTGGGCCTGTCGCGATTGTCATCCTCTTTTACCCTGAGCTACGTGATGTCCTCGAGCGACTCGGAAGGTGGGAATTCTGGGGTGGAAACTATGTTCCGACCAAAACGACAGAGTCCATTGAAACTGTCGACAATGTCGTTGCGGCAGCAAGTATGCTGTCGGCTAGGAAAACCGGTGCACTGATTCTGATATCCCGAGAGACGCCCCTGGAGGATGTTGCGAGCACGGGGACGCGCCTAGATGCAAATGTCAACAGCGCGTTGCTGAACACCATTTTTGAACACGGCACCCCACTCCATGATGGAGCCGTCATCATCCACAGGGGGCGTATCCTTGCTGCTGGCTGCACGTTACAAATCTCGGATGCACCAAATATTGGTGCAAATGTCCACATGCGCCACCGCGCTGCCATCGGTGCAAGTGAGCAATCCGATGCTATTGTCGTCGTCGTTTCTGAAGAAACTGGCACTATTTCAATAGCGGAATCCGGCCGGTTGGTGCGGGGCCTCTCACAGGATGCGCTTCGTGTACGGCTGATGGAGCGCCTCGGAATACAGAGGACGCCATCACGCAAGCCTTGGACGCGAAACGGCAAAGGTGCTGCCCGATGATCGCCTTTTTAATCGAAGCAATCAAGCGTAATGCATGGCTTAAGTTGTTGGCAGCTGGATTTACAGTCCTTCTCTATCTTGCAGCGAAGACTCCAGGGACCCAACCCGTCGAACGAGATCTGTCAATACGCCCTGTCTTGACAGGTATCCGAACGGGATTAGCATCCCCGATGGTCTTACCAGAAGTCGTGATTCACTTGCGGGGCAGTGAACGTGTGATTGCTGACCTGAAGTCGAGCTTGCGCCTCGAAGCGGATGGACGCCGGGCTACCGCAGGCCGGAACAGGATTCCACTCATCGTAAAGTTGCCTCCAGAGTTGACCAGCGAAATCACTGTCGATGCTCCACCAACATTGATAGTCCTGCTAAGTACATCTGCAAAGAAGAAGCTACCAATTCAGAGCGTGGATTCCAGTGACATCATCGAGTACATGTTTGTCGAAGGTGCTGGCGAGCTGGTAGATAAAAGTGTGTCCATTCGTCGAAGTGCACGCCTTTTACAGGATGGTAGCCCGAGCTATGAAGTCCTCGATGCGGATGGAGAGGTCGTTGAGCCACTGACTGTGTTGCCGTTACCTGTTCCAGGAAAGCCAACAGCTGGATTACAGACAAAGACAGTTGTTATAAGCTGCCAGTTCACCGGGAAGAGTCAACCTGGGGTGTCGCTAAATGGATATTCTGTGAACCCGCCAACAATACAGCTACGAGGAACAGCAGAAGCACTTGCAGATATCGGAAATGTCTCGATTGATATCCCTCTTGATGGCATCAACAAATCGACAACGCTGCGAAAGCAGGTTAGATTACCAAGTGGGCTCAGCGGAACAACAGATGGTGTCCCAGTGGTGGATGTTAGCCTTAACATCCGTGAGAGGTAGGAACTAGCGAATGGCAGCGCTCTTTGGGACAGATGGGGTCCGTGGCCTTGCAAACATCGAACTAACCGTCGAAATAGCGACGGCTTTGGGTGCCGCAGCGGCAAGGCAAATACCATCCGCGAATCACTTCGTCATCGGAACGGATACAAGGCGTTCGGCCGGGTTGCTGCAGTGTGCTTTCGCGGCCGGTGCAATGTCTCAGGGACGTGATGTATGGACGGTTGGGGTTATTTCAACTCCTGGTGTCAGCTTTCTCACCCGCTCCACGGGTGCAGCGGCCGGAGTGGTGATTTCGGCCTCGCACAATCCCGCACCAGATAACGGCATCAAGTTCTTTGGATCGGATGGCTGCAAACTTCCAGATGCTCTAGAAGCCATCATTGCAGATGAATGCGCTGTCTGGCAAACTCGGCCACGGGTTTCCGGACACGAAATCGGCCGGCTGATTGACTCATCCAGCCTCGTGTCGGATTACGTTGATGAACTGATTGCATCGATGTCAGGCGACCGCCTTGATGGACTCCGAATCGTACTAGACTGCGCTAATGGTGCGGCTTCAATGATCGCTCCCCCACTGTTTGACCGTCTTGGAGCCGATATTCAATGTATCGGTGTGACCCCGGATGGTGACAATATTAATGCGGCTTGTGGGTCAACGCATACAAACAGCCTAGTTGAGACTGTCCAGTCACTCGGATATGACCTTGGAATCTCTTTTGATGGAGATGCCGACCGCGTCCTTCTCTGTGACCATCGCGGACGGATTCTTACAGGCGACCACCAAATCTTGATGAATGCTGAGCTGTCAAAATTTCATGATGGCAAATCGGTCGAAACCGTCGTCGGCACAGTGATGAGCAATTTAGGGCTGGATGACCGTCTACGAAAATCTGACATCCGCCTCTTGCGTTCGGCCGTCGGTGACCGAAACGTTGCTGAACTGATGCGACAATCAGGTGCGACGATTGGCGGTGAACCAAGTGGCCACATTCTGCTTCATCACCTTTCCCCAGCGGGCGATGGCATTTTGGCAGCGTTGCAATGCCTTAGGATTCTGAAGCGTACTGGTACGACCGTTGCAAATTGGATTGATGAAATTGTCCCATATCCACAACGCCTCTTGAATTTGCGTGTTGCTGATAAACATGCATGGGAATCATCAAGCGCTGTTAGTGCTACTATCGCTGAAGCCGAAAAAGCTCTTAGTGGCAATGGTCGCATTTTGGTCCGCGCAAGTGGAACGGAACCAACAGTACGAGTCATGGTCGAGGCAAGGTCACAGGAGCAGGTTGATTACTGGGTGGATTATGTAGCAGATGCCATTCGCACTGCAGGGAGCCTTGGATCTTGAACGACACACTTTTTGGCGCTTATGCAGTAGTTTTGCTATTGGGGTTCATTGCATTCGGGCAAGCCGTAAAGCGATTCTGGCTCACCGGAGTAAAGTTAACACTTGCAGGAATCGTCCTCGGACTTATCGGTGTAGTCGGCTCCTATCTGACGATGTACATGGCAGCGAAGGGCAAACCCTTAATGCCGATCGCAATCGTCATTAATGCATCGATGATTGCCGTTGCGACAGGAGTGTCCATTGCGAGTGGACACCGTCAACAAGCCAGTCGAGACTTTTGGTCTGGTACCGTGAACGGGTGCACGATTCGAATGCAAATCGGGCCATTGGCTTCCGTCAAGGGCATCGGAATGTGGGTCATCCCAACCCTTACTCGCATCTCTGAGTGGACAGGCTTGTCTGGTCCCGCACAGCAAATGCTCGGGAAGGACATACGACAGATTCTCGAAGCCAGCAAAGATGCAAAAGTTGGTCAAGTCGTTGAGACGCCTGGCACCGGTCTCGGTTCCCAGCGCGTAGCATGGGTCCCGATCCAGTCACCAAAACAAAAAGCTAAAGTCACAGACCTCGTCGGTGCCTACCGTGCGGGTCTCAGGGTTGCTCGGAAACAAAATCTTCAGCCAGGCATGCTTATCGGATCAATTGCAGGGATATCGGTTGAGCAAAATGTAGATGCAATCGATACTGTGCTCCAAAGCCTTGAATCGGGTACACAGTTGGTGCTAAGTTCCCCCGATGCAGGCATTTTAGAAAAACTGAAAGAGAAGTTGATGTCTTCAGCTGGGGCAAAACCTGACCAAGGCCCCGATGTAAGCACCGAGTCGTAACGATTTTTTGTCATTGGAATCTATTAGGCAAAAAGCAGTTAACAGGAATGATGAAATCTGCCCTACAGCTCCGTGTCTACATAACGGAAAATACGGAGTGATAAAGGTATAATCGCACGGTTTGTCCTGTCGGGGACAGCCCGTAAGTTGGACGGGTTTGAAACGGAGAGTTCAGATGGCCAAGAAGCCTACGCTAGATTTAACGAAATATGTCCGCTTCTACGAGCAGATGGTTTACATCCGCGAATTTGAAGAGCTCATCGGAAAAGAGTGGAACAATGCTGCTGCCCACGGAATGGGTGGATACATGCACTTGTATTCTGGTGAAGAGGCTATCGCAGTAGGTTTGATTGGTGGGATGGACTTGTCAGCAGGCGACTGCTTCATCGGACACTACCGAGATCATGGCTACGCGCTTGCTGCGGGTTCCGATCCTGGTGAGGTGATGGCTGAGATCTGCGGAAAAGCTACCGGGTGTTCTAAAGGCAAGGGCGGGAGCATGCACATCTGCGATGCTGCACGTGGTTTCTACGGAGGCTACGGCATCGTTGGTGGTAATGTCCCCATTGCACTTGGCCTAGGATGGGCACTCAAGTACCGTAACCAAAAGAACGTATGTGCATGTTTCTTTGGTGATGGCTCAATGAATCAGGGAGCGTTCCACGAAACCCTGAACATGGCTCAGCTCTACAAAGTGCCTGTGATTTTTGCGCTAGAGAACAATGGTTACGCTATGGGAACATCCATCGAGCGTAGTCATGCTAATCAGAACCTGCGAAGCCGGGTTGATTCGTTCGCGATGCGCTCAGTGACCATCAATGGACAGGACATCTTCGAAGTACATGAGCAAATGTCGCAGATTATCCAAGAGATGAAGGAAGACCCGCATCCAGTCTTTGTGGAGTTCAAGACCTATCGCTACCATGGCCACGGCGCCGCAGATACCCCTGTGACACAGTCCACGTATCGCACCCGTGACGAAGTTGCACGTGCGAAGGAAGAGAAGGACCCAATCAAGTTTGCACAGGCAAAGCTGATTGATGCAGGCGTGTTGACGAACGAAATGATTGCAGATATTCAAGCCAGAGCATATGCATCAGCTGAAGCAGCGATGAAATTCTCGGATGAATCTCCCTATCCAGATCCAAGTGAGCTTATTAAGGATGTGTACGCATAATGGCTAGATTGCGCTACGCGGATGCTATTTCATCCGCCCTTCGTGAAGAAATGCTCGCAGATGACCGAGTTTTTATCGCGGGCGAAGAAGTTGGACAGTACCTCGGTACGTTAGGTGTCACAAGCGGATTCCTCAAGGAATTCGGCCCGATGCGTGTGGTCGATACCCCTATTTCAGAAGTTGGTATTCTCGGACTAGGCATTGGCTCAGCAATGGCTGGGTTGCGACCAGTCTGCGAAATGATGCGTATGGACTTTGCGATGGTCGCATACGACCAAGTCATCAACCATGCCGCAAAGATTCGCTACATGTTTGGCGGGCAGTTCAAAGTACCGATGGTCATTCGTGGCCCATCCGGTGTTGGACGCCAGCTGAGTGCGCAGCACTCACAAAGCCTTGAAGTTCTGTTTGCACATGTCCCTGGACTCAAGGTTGTTGTTCCAGCGACACCAGCAGACATGAAGGGCCTCCTCAAGACAGCGATGCGTGATGACAATCCTGTCATCGTTATGGAAGCGCTCCGTCTTTACTTCGAAAAACCGGATGTCCTGGATGCTATCCTTCCTGGATTAAGCGAAGTCCCGGATGATCCTGACTTCACCGTTCCGTTCGGTCAAGCGAATGTGCTTAGGGTCGGTACGGACGTGACGTTGATTGGTTATTCGACGATGACCATTCAGTGCTTGAAGGCTGCAAATATCCTTGCACAGGAAGGCATTTCAGCTGAAGTTGTTGACTTGCGAACGTTATTGCCACTCGATATGGCAACACCGATTGCATCCATCAAGAAAACCCACCGTGCAGTCGTTGTTCAAGAACAATGGGGTCTGTACGGCTGTGCAGCTGAAATCAGCGCGCAGATTGCTGAACGTGCTTTCCACGATCTGGATGCCCCTGTTCAGCGCGTTACTGGCGCGTTTGTTCCAATGCCATATGCCCGTAACTTGGAAAACATTTCGTTCCCAAGCGAACATGACATCGTAATCGCTGCAAAGCGGACTTTAGGAAGGTAACCCCATGGCAGATGTCATTATGCCGAAGCTCGGCGATGCGATGGAAGAAGGCAAGATTGTACGTTGGCTGAAAAA
This sequence comes from Armatimonadota bacterium, assembly GCA_030833025.1. GTDB lineage: Bacteria > Armatimonadota > Armatimonadia > Armatimonadales > Armatimonadaceae > CAIRTT01. Next base: position 3,876 of record JAURHZ010000007.1, on the reverse strand, counting down.
TGTCGGGGATGCCGTGAAGGCAGATGATCCGGTTTTTGAAGTCGAAACGGACAAGACAAATGTAGAAGTTGGTGCCGAGACAGCCGGTGTTCTCGAATGGATTGGCTTTGCAGCGGGAGTTTCTGTTCCCGTTGGACGCTCCATTGCACGTATCGGTGATGGCTCGAATATCGACAAGACGATTCCGACTGCTGAGGCTACGCCGGCAGCGGCTGCACCGGTTCCCGCTGTGGCCACACCAACGCCTGCAACGGATCCAGCCCCGGCTCCGACTCAAAGTGCAGTTGTGACAGCGATGGCGTCAGATGGCACTTGGAAACCATTTGGTGACTCGTTAGCGTGCGCACTCCCTGAGGGACTTGGTGGAACTGCCAGCGTTTCTGGAGAGCCAGTCTACATTGAAACTGTAACGGATACCGCACATATCAAAGCAAGTCCACTTGCTCGTGCTATTGCAGCCGCCAACCAAGTAAGCCTGAGCTCCATTCAGGCAGCTGGGCCAATCAAGGCTGCGGATGTACAGGCAGCTATTGCAGGTGGTTCAACACCAAGCAGCACCGCCACTCCGGTCAATGCTGTTGAGGTGCAGGAATACAATGCAATGCGTCGTACGATTGCAAAGCGCCTGACAGAATCAAAACAGCAGGTTCCACATATCTACGTTACTGTTGAAGTTGACATGGAAGCATTGCTTTCCGTTCGTGAGCAGCTGAACAGTAATGCGGGTGGAGCGATTCCTAAGGTTTCGGTTAATGACCTGATTGTCAAAGCTAGCGCCTGTGCGTTGATTGAAGTTCCAGTTGTCAACAGTAAGTTTGACAACAACCAACGGATAATCTCAAAGTCTGCACACATTGGTGTTGCCGTGTCATTACCAGATGGCCTGATTGTCCCTGTCGTGAAGAATGCTGATGCCCTTTCAGTCCGAAATATCTCGCGTGCTGTAAAGCAGCTCGCAGAAAAGGCTCGATCTGGAAAACTTGCTCCTAGCGAGTATCAAGGTGGAACCTTTACGATCTCCAACATGGGCGCGATTGCAGATGTTGAAAACTTTGCTGCGATTATCAATCCTGGCGAAGGTGCTATCCTTGCCGTTTCAGGGACAAGAACAGTTCCTGCGGTCGTGGATGGAGCCATCGTAGCACGACGGCGGATGAAGGTAACACTGTCAGCTGATCACCGTGTTGTTGATGGCAGTGATGCAGCGATGTTCCTCGGTGCATTCAAGCGCGTGATGGAAAACCCTGTGGAGTTATTGGCCTGATGAGCAGCCATGCATCCGTTTCCTTACCACCAATTGATGGCAACGCATTGAGATGGCGTGTCCGTTCATGGGAGACTTTTTTAACGGCATCATCAACTAGCAATCGTGTGATCGTTGAATGGTCAACAGGACTGGGGCCAAAGGTGTATCTGTACCCAGTGGGAAACAGAGCGGCCGGAGTTCATTTGGTGGAAACGCCTCAGATACAAGCATCGAGTACGGGCGAAGCATGGGCAGACTATCTGGAGTTCGAATATGTACCGTACATTGCGTACCATCTTGATGGTACTGCTGTCCGTGTAGATATCCAATGTGCAGATCAGAAACCTGTCCAGAAGATGCGAGAACGTAGGCGTTTGATGGCCCACTAGAGGCACATTCACTTATAGTAATCCTCAATCAGATTGAACTACTCAGCGTAGTCAGCATTGATTGAGGATTTTTTTTGCTATAACCAAAGAAGTAATAATCAGGGGCAACGGGAAAATCAGTCGAGGATGCATACTGTAATAAATGGGATGCCCGTTCTGACGTACGGCTTTATGGTAAAGCAAAACCCTTTGGGGGCATGTTATCGCTAACGTGCCCTCCAAAGGGTCTAAGTGGATAGAACCTACAGCTCAGTGATTACGCTGCTTGTTGGTTCTTATAGAGGTATTCAAGTTCGCTAGTTCCAAGAACATACCCGGATGTGACAACTACTTCGCTGACTTCGGTTTGGCTTGGAAGATCGTACATACACGGACCAAGCAAGCGCTCCATAATCGTTCGTAGACCACGGGCGCCTGTCCCTAGCGTTATTGCCTTTCGTGCAATATCCAGCTTGGCTTCTTCCGTTACCGTTAGCTTCACACCATCAAGCTCTAGTAGACGTGCATACTGACGCATCAGGGCATTCTTTGGCTCTTGTAATACACGAACCATACTTGACTCATCTAAGGCATCCAGTGCGCACATTACCGGTAGTCGACCAACAAACTCAGGAATCAAACCAAAGCGAACAAAGTCTTCGGGCTCGAGTTCGGTAGTCGGAACATTTTGCGGGGCTTCCACTGTCGATGCGAGAAAACCCATACCCTGAACATTTCGTCGCTTATTGATAGCATCCTGGAGACCATCAAATGCACCACCACACATAAACAAAATGTTTTTGGTGTCGATTTGAAGATATTCCTGTTGGGGATGCTTGCGTCCACCTTGAGGTGGAACATTCGCAACAGTGCCTTCTAGGATCTTTAGAAGAGCCTGCTGAACCCCTTCCCCACTCACATCTCGAGTGATGCTTGGGCCATCTTGTTTGCGGCAAATCTTATCGATTTCATCAATGAATATGATTCCGTTTTCAGCAAGTGCGATTGCTTCGTCTTGTGATGATGCCATTGCCTCTGCTGCTGAGATTAGCCGTAGGAGAATATTCTCTACATCTTCGCCAACATAGCCGGCTTCTGTTAGAGCAGTTGCATCTGCGATTGCAAAGGGAACGCCAAGCGTACGAGCAAGCGTCTGGGCCAGAAGGGTCTTTCCCGAGCCACTCGGGCCCATGAGAAGGATGTTTGACTTCTGAATTTCCACATCTGATGCCGGAGCATCGATGCGCTTGTAGTGATTGTAAACGGCAATAGACAATGCGCGCTTAGCGGCATCCTGTCCGATTACATATTGGTCAAGAACTGCATGAAGCTCTTTCGGCTTCAGTGTCTTGGACGAGACAAGGGGTTCAACCGTTTTTGAATCCGATTTGAGAATTTCAAGACAGAGAGTTACACAGTCGGTACAGATACCACCGTAAATCCCTAGTACAAGCTTTCGTACGACATCCCGGTGTTTTCCACATAAAACACACCGATCGTCATTCGATTCCCAATCTTTCCGCTGTGCCATGAAACAACCTATTTCCTGAGCGACGTTGCCCAGATAGGCCACATCACATCAACGTACTAGCACCTGGTCTACCAAACCGTAAGCGGTTGCTTCTTCCGCCGACATGAAGTAATCACGATCCATGTCTTTTACGATTCGATCAAGCTCTTGCCCTGATTGACGTTGCAAGATGCCTGCCAAAAGGTCTTGATACTTCAACATTTCCTTGTATTGAATGCCAATATCAGATGCAGTTCCTTGGGTCCCACCGCTGACTTGGTGAATCATGATTCGGGAGTGTGGAAGTGCATAGCGCTTTCCTTTAGCACCACCTGTGAGAAGGATTGCACCCATAGATGCAGCCTGTCCAACACAGATAGTGGCCACATCGCACTGAACTAGGTTCATCGTGTCGAAGATGGCAAGACCAGCGCTCACTGAACCGCCTGGAGAGTTGATGTACAGCTCAATATCGCGGTTACGGTCTTCACGTTCAAGGAAAAGAAGCTGGGCAATGACGATATTGGCGACAGTATCGTCGATTGCATCACCCAGAAAAATAATGCGATCCCGGAGTAATCTTGAGTAGATGTCAAAGAACCGTTCACCACGGGCAGATTGTTCAACAACACTTGGGATTATCGGCATCGCATTATTTCTCCATCGTTCCTAGGGGTCTAACTAGCCCTCTGCTTCAGCATCGGCCTTCTTTGCACGCTTACGTGGCGCAGGCTTTGCTTCCGTGGCATCCG
>JAURHZ010000079.1 GCA_030833025.1 Armatimonadota bacterium | reverse complement strand
AGAGCAACGATAGCTGCCTTGTCAGCATTCGATGCCTCAGAGCTCGGATACGAAACTACGGATGCATCGCCATCGGAGACAAAACGCGTCATCCGGCCACTTGTAAGCTCTCCAACCCAGTAAGCCAGTCCAAATCTGAGGTCTTCAGGTGTGATTCGCTCGATACGCAGTGAGTTAAAGCCCTTGGCCGCAGGCGAAACGGTAGGACGCCATGCAGCTTGACAGACAGCAGTGTGCGTGTAGCTACCGCCGGTCCCAGTGCCTTTGGCGAGGACCTTCCAGTCCGCACGATTTCTGGGGTAGACACCATAGGGATTCGCAAGGCTAGTTATCTGAACATCGGATGCATACGCCTGAACAGCCTTTTGGGCTCCCGACAGCTCATCCTGTAGCTCACGAGCTGTCATCCGACCAAAGGACTTATGCCGGAGTGAATGGTTGCCAATCTCACATCCCTTCGACATGAGGTACTTGATCTTGTCACCGCCAAGGCCAACCTGTCCGAAGGGTTCAAGCGTCTTCTCAGACTTTGGCAACACAAAGAAAGTAGCGACAGGCTTCCAATCGGGATTGGCTTTACAGAATTTCTCGATGATTCCATAAGCGCTATCTGGATCGACGGAATACGACTCGGATGCCTCAATCAAGCGCAGCTGTGACTCACGGGCATCATCAAATGTGATGACCACCGGGCTTTTACCAGCGGGAACATCCATGCTCCCATCGACTACGCTACGCAGTGTAACCGGGTAGAACCCCTTGTCATGCAGCAGCTGGAGGTCCTTCTCAAACGATGCCTTTGTCCGGTTCATTTTGGTGTTCTTGCCAACTTTGTCATTGACATCGTGGTACATGACAACCGGAATCCGGCCAAGCTCATTTGCGCGTACCGCTGCGGCATCTACCATAGGTCGCTCAGGCACTACAGGCGCGGCAACCACTGGCTTTGGCGTTTCCTTACGGCACCCGGCAAGGGCGAATAATGCGACCGAAAATGCGACAACAACACCACGCTTGACCATTGGGGATTACCTCGGAAATGAGTGCATGTATTCTATCGCTGGGTACTCAACGTGCCACGCTCACCAAAGGTAAATTCAGGCGTCATAATAGGGATTGCAGGCTGCTGATGACTGTCTCCACCGATGGCTGTTGCATCTGCAATTAGGAGACACGTGTGCCCAAGCCATCCACCCGAAAATTTCAGTTAAGCCCAACCAAAATCCGCACCTTTCGGGACTGCCCGGCTAAGTACCGCTGGGAATACATCGAGAAACTGGGACGCTTCTACCGTCGCCCAAAACCCTATTACAGCTTTGGAACATCGATTCACTCCACCCTCGATGCCTTTGCGCAGGCGGGTGGTCCATCGGTGATGTCCGTGGATGACATCGTCCAGCAGCTCCGCCTCTCCTGGGTGGATGCCGGGTACGCATCCCCCGCCGATGCCAAAGCAAAGCTCGCCGAAGCAGAAGCGATTGTCATCGAGTGTCACGCAGCCGCATTGCATGCCGAAACGACGACTCCACCGGATGAGCGTCCAGAACTCTTCGCAACCGAAAAGACATACAGCCAAGACATCACCCCAGAGGTCAGACTAACAGGGCGGATTGACCGAATCGATGCGTATCCGGATGGGACATTGGATATTGTCGACTACAAGTCGGGCCGGATGTCGGTTTCCGAGGAGGATGTCGCGGGTGCGCTCCCGATGCGCATCTACCAAACCGTTGTGAAGCATCACTACCCGGACAGGCCTGTTCGGGCATCCATTTATGCGGTCCGCAGCGGGATGATTGCCAGCCACACGCTCAGCGACACCGAGCGGACAGACTTGATTGCTGAGCTTGCCGAGGAAGGCGAAATGCTAAGGAATAAGGACTTCACGAACATCCTTCCGGTGTTCAATGAAGACCTCTGTGATGAATGCGACTATCGACCGCACTGCGACCGCATTTGGAAAGACCAGCGCCGCCGCGGCTGGGATTAGCGGGTGATGGTTACTTTTGAGAGACCATTTGGCTGATCTGGATCAAGCCCCCGGGTTACGGTGAGGTGGTAGGCGAGCAGCTGCGCAGGGAGGATGTCCACGACGGGTGCGAGGAGCTCGGACTCGGATGCGTGCAGCGGGATGTCGGCGTTTTCAGTCGAATTGATGCGAATAACGCGAGCACCGCGGTCGTTTAGCTTATCGACAACGCCATTGAGCGACTCAAAGGTGGCTCCGCCTGGCTGGAAGACAAGGACAGGTGTTCGGCGTCCGACGGCGGCGATTGGCCCATGGAGGAGGTCAGCGCTCGAGTAGGACTGTGTGGCGGTACCGGTGGTTTCAGCGATTTTCAGGGATGATTCAATCGCTGTGCAGAGGTGGAGTCCGCGCGCAACGGTGACCATCCGCTCAGCGTGATAAAGGGTGGATGCCACTGGCTCGATGCGTCCCGGGAGCATCGCGAGCGTGTCCGCTGCTGCTTGTGGAAGGCGATATACGGACTCCAGCAATGCCTTGTCACCACCGAGCATCGCGCCCAGCTGCGCAAAAATGGCAAGCGTGGTCGTGTAGGTCTTCGTCGCAGCGACGGCCTTTTCCAGTTCAGCTTGACAGAACAGAACGTGGTCAGCGATTCCGGCGAGTGTGGATGTCGGCGTGTTGGTGATGGCCGCGGTCAGGGCTCCAGCAGCCTTTGCCTGTGAGATAACTTCATTCACATCCTCGCCCGCGCCACTCTGTGAAACGCCTACGACGAGGGCATCCCGGAATGCAACTTTGCCGTTGTAGAGGGTGTGGACGCTTGGTGCGGCCAGACCACAGGGCAGGCCCACAGTGATTTGCCAGAGGTACTTTGCGTAAGTTGCTGCGTTATCCGATGTTCCACGAGCGGCGAAGATCACGTAGCGGATGTCACGTTTTTTGATTTCATCCACCAGGGCCTGCGCACCGGCGGCATTTGCGGTGAGTGCGCGCTCGATAGCAGCTGGTTGTTGGTGAATTTCGTCGAAGAGGATGGACATCGGTGTTACCTTCCGGCATCGGACACGGGGTCAGCCCCGTTCACGCCGGTCAATTATAACGCGTCAGCATCTCCAACCCAGATTGCTTAGTCACGACCACGGAGCTGCAGAAGTATACGAATGACGTACCAAAGGAGCATCGCCACACTTGCAAACAGCTCAAGCGCCGCTGCGACGTGGTCACGTTCATTGTATTCATTCAGTACACGGTCGGTGTCATAAAGAATCGCACCGCCAGCAAAAGCAATCATGATGGCGCTAAACCAGAGCCCAAGCGAGAAGCCAAACAGCATCCCGGTCACCATCACGCCGAGGAGCACCAAGCTCGCCACACCAAGAACCGGTCCGAGGAAGTTGAAGCGCATTTTTGAACCGAACGCGACTGCGGTCAGCCCAAGGAAGAGGGCTCCAGTCATCGTTGCGGCCTGCGGAACGATGCCCGGTGCAACGTTGTTTGCGATGTAGAGCAACGGTAGAAACACGACGGCCTCGATGAGGATGTACAGACCGTAGCCAAGGTACTGCTTGCTCGGGTCTGGGGACGATGCTAACTGCGAGCGCGCAATCCAGCTGATCAGCATAAAGATACCGATCAGTAGGAACCAACCAATTTGCCCAAAGCCAAATACCATCGCAAGTATGGCGGCTCCTAGCGGCGAGTTTAGGAGGAGACCTTCGATGATGGCAAAGACAAGAAACCCACCCGCCAGATGACCATAAACACGGGAAATAAATGCCTGCCGTCGGGCTGGCGAGTTGGACTGGTAGTCTGATCCCCACTGCTGTTGATACATCGATGCTCTCTCCTCAAATGCTGCTTCGCTGTTTACACTACGCTTATAGGCTGGTTTTCAGTTCCGGTAACGCTGTTTCCTGCCATTCATGCCGGTGCTGACCGGTCAAAAAGTCCGTCCTCCAAAACCAAAGCCATTTGGTAAAAGATCACGGAGCCACGTTTTCATCACCACCGCGCCACCCGGTGTGACAGAAATAATCTGCATGGGATTTGCATCATCGTGAAACTCCGACAGAACCTGACGACACGCACCGCATGGCGTTCCGCCATCGGCGGTCGCAACGACGCATGCGTGTACGGAGCGATTCCCTGCACCTATCGTTGAAAACACAGCACTACGCTCAGCACACATCGAGAGGCCATAGCTTGCATTTTCAACATTGCATCCCGTGATGATTTGGCCATCAGCCGTGAGTAATGCCGCCCCGACAAGGTAGTTGGAATACGGTGCATAGGCATTTAGACGCGCGTTGCACGCTGCTTCGATGAGACTCTTCTCGAGATCAGGGCTAAGCAAAGCGGATCACCGTGACGCCTGCGCCACCTTCATCCGGATGAGAAAGCTGATACGCAACAACACGTGTGTCGCCGCTAAGCTGCTCCCAAACGGCACGCTTGAGTGCTCCCGTCCCCTTGCCATGGACAACGCGTCCGCCATCGAGTCCGGCGAGAACTGCATCATCCAGCCACTTGTCAAGTCGGGGCAATGCTGCATCTACACGCATCCCAATCAACATCAACTCGTGCGAAAAGCTACTCGCCTTCTCGATCATCACGCTTGAGAGTTGGTTTCCAGAACGCGGGGCAAGCCCGCCAGCCCGGGGCTGCTTTTTGTCCTTCTCTGGTCGTGGATTGACTGGCTTTGAAATCGCATCATGCACGGGACGCTCTTTACCCTTGTTCCGTGAAGGAATCGGAGGCATCGCAGCGACTTCATCAGCCAAGCTCGGCTTAGCCTTTGGTTTTTGCTTCGCAGCCGAAACGCCCACAATCCGCAACCCCGTCATGGGGACCGTCACACGCATCACCCCGACTTGGACAATCGCCTCCGCGCCGCTGGTGTTTTCGACCACTACGCCAGATGCTCCACCTAGGCTCGTTACGCGTACGGTATCGCCTTTGGCGAGTGCCGTCGGAATGTCGGCTTCATCAACAGGAGGTGGCTCTTTTTCATGCCCAATCTGGCCGACGAGCTCCTCGCTTGTCTCCTTCATCTTCTTGCGGGCTGACTGGGTCTTACGGCCTTCCTTGCCCATGCGGCGCAGCTCGGAAATGATGTTGTCCATCTTTTCCGTCTTCTGCCGGATGAGGAGCCTTGCTTCCTCCGATGCCCGTTCTTTCGCTTCTGCTCGCAAGCGCTCGAGATCCTCAAGGCGTTTAGCATGCTTTGCGCGAAGATCCGCCAGCTCCTTGCGGAGGCGCTCTGCCTCACGATGTTCATCCTCAGCAGCCTTCTTCGCTGCCTCAAGGCGGAGCATTACTTCTGCAGCATCCGCACCCGCCGAACCGAGACTTGCAACCGCGGCATCTACTACGCGGTTTGGCATCCCTAAACGGCGTGCAATATGGAATGCATTCGATGAACCAGGCACCCCCTGAAGGAGTCGGTACGTTGGCTTTAGGGTCTCAACATCAAACTCAACCGCAGCGTTTTCTACGCCATCCCTTGAATACGCAAACTCCTTGAGTTCCCCGTAGTGTGTCGTTGCCACAATGCGTGCATTGTGTGCCAACAGCTCTGACAAAATGGATTTAGCCAGCGCCGCACCTTCGGCCGGGTCCGTCCCGGATCCAAGCTCATCGAGGAGAACAAGGGCTCTTCTGCCGCACACCTTCAGGATTCTGACGATGTTTGCGACGTGCCCACTAAACGTAGAAAGATTCTGTGCGATGGACTGCTCATCCCCGATGTCCGCAAAAACCTGATCGAACATCGCGAGCTCACTGCCCGATTGACAGGGAACCTGAAGACCACTTTGTGCCATTAAGGTGAAGAGGCCAAGCGTTTTGAGCGTAACCGTTTTGCCACCCGTATTGGGCCCTGTGATTAGCAATGCTTGCGCTGCATCACCCAGCTTTACCGAGACAGGGACGCACTTTTCAGGGTCGAGGAGTGGGTGCCGCCCCTGACGAATGTGAATCCGCCCTTTGTGATTAAGCATTGGCTCACATGCGCCGAGGTGGATGGCATACTCCCCTTTTGCACACGCAAGGTCTAGCCCACCCGCGATCTGAATCCCAGACTCAAGCTCTGCTTCACGCTTCTTGACCAGCTCAGTGAGGCGCTGCAAAACCTTGTCGATTTCGCGCTGCTCAACGGCTTCAGCTTCGCGAAGCTCATTGTTTGCCTCAACCACAGCCATCGGCTCGATAAACGCCGTCTGACCAGTAGCCGAAAGCCCGTGGACAATGCCCTGTAAAACACGCTTGTGCTCAACCTTGACATTGAGGCAGCGTCGGCCATCACGCTCAACAACCTGTGTGTCCATCAGCATCGGACGTGTCACAGAACTTGAGAGGATCGCGGAAAGCTTTTCATCGATGCGCTTTAGGAGCATCCGTTTCCGGCTTCGCACCGCAGCGAGCGCAGGGCTTGCAGAATCGAGAATGTCCCCAGCGCGCCCGATAGAGCCATCGATTGCACCCGTAACCATCGGGGAATCGACTATTCCATCCGCACGCTCTGCAAGCAGTGGCGCCTTCTCCCCTTTTGCCTGGATCCAAGCTTTAAGGCGGTTACAGCCAACGATTGTGTTTCCGATTTCGAGCAGCTGTAGAGGAAGGAGGAGCTGCCCGATGTGCGCTGATTGCAACGCCCTGCGAATATCGTGGATGCCTCCAAATGGGAAGCGTCCATGGTCATCAATGAGGCGACGTGCCTCAGCCGTCTCCTGTTGCCACTCACGAATAAACGCATGCATAACCGTCGGCTGGACCGAGAGGCAGCGCTCCCGGCCAAGCTCAGTGCTTGCGTATTCGGCTAGGTGATCAATAACGCGTGCATACTCAAGAACGCGAAGTGCATGAGGATCGAAGTCAGGTTTGTGTGACTGGTCCATCACCCAAGATCCAAATTGGCAACCGCTGCGCTGACTAACTCTGGAGTGCAGCACTCGAAGCGACTAGTTTTGGATGTGCTACGCGTCAAGAGTGCAGCCTCTAGGATTAATCCCTTTGCAATTGCGCCTTTGAATGCCGCATCCGGGGTGAGGCGAACGCCAGTTTCATCGACATCCCCGCCCGGCTTGCGCGCATGACGCATCGCCGTGTATGCAGTTGCCCAGACCTTAGCTGCAAGTCGGATGGCTTCCTCACGTGTAGCCGGCGCCGCATCTTTTAGCAGCTCCTTTGCACTTTCATCCGCGGAACGGACACCCGTGATGACTGCACTGCCCTTGCTGATGCGATATTCGCCATCATAGTTAAGGGTGCAAAAAACATCATCAGCGGGGCTGTCGTGAAGCTCTGCAAACAAGGCTCGAATCGTCAGAGGCACTGCGCGCTGATCGTTATAGACCTGCTTTACCGCCGGCGAAATACCAAAACCGACCAGGCGGCTCAGGCAGACATCATCTTCGGAGCGTTGAAAGCCTTCCCGGTGCGCGGTGTCAATCGATGCAATCCGAATCGACTCGACATCGGATTGTCGCCCCATCGCACCGTAAGCAATGCGGTCATAAACCTCGAACAGCTTACGCTGGCTGCCACGGAGGGTGAAGAGGACGATGCCATCCGGGCACGAAATGCCGATGACCGGGCTGCCATCACGCAGCTGTTCCTCAACATAGTCATTGCGTTGCTGACGCGTTTTGAAAATCGTAGAAGTTATAGGACATCAGGTTGCCTGTTAGATACTTGTCGCTGTCGTCGTGGATGCACCAAGCGCCGCGCGGATTGCATCATCCGAAATTTCTGTCACACCCGCTGCCGTAACCGTTCTCGCAAGTGGGAGCACTTTACCCGCACCACCGGTTGCGCTATCGAGGTCTGCGGCGATTTCCAGCAAATGCAGCGCTTCGGCAAGAGCCGTTTCGAGGGTCATTTCGCTGAAATTTCCCTTGGTACGCACGATGTACTCAAATGCCCCACGAATCTGGACGCTACCGGACCCAGCTGCGGCATACTCAAGGTTTTCAAATCGCGCGCCAGCGGCATCGTAGAAAAAGATTCGCCCAGCAGCTTGCTTATGGTCATAGACAGCAATCACTGGCACCACAAGCCCACCGCTCATCGCGCCCGCGAGGTTTCCCGCCATCAAGCGCCCAATCTCATTGAGCTTGCCATCGAGGCTGAGAGGCTGCAGCTGGGATCGTTCGTAGTACTTAAAGCTATGACGCAGGAAGCGGACAAACTCAATCGCCTTGCTGAATGCACCGCTGATCGCCATCAACATCGTGTCGTCAAGCGCGAGAACCTTTTCCGCTTTGTCGTACATGATGGCATTGCCGCCCGTAGCGCGGCGATCGCCTACGGTTAGGACGCCATCTTTAAACTTAACAGCAATGACAGTGGTTCCGTGCACAGGCTCGGATGCGAGGCCATTGTTCGTGGATGCATTGCCTTGATGTGCATCGGCTAGAGTGAACCCGGTGATTGCGGCAAAGTCACCACTTTTCGGGTGAAGCAGGGAGACATCCACGGCTTATTGCCCACTTCTTTGGCGGTAGTTCCGGCCAAGCTTTGGGTCAACTTTGCGCATCCGGTCCATGATGTTCCGGCTTGCGGGACGGTCAACATCTGGTGTTACCGGACCAGGCTGCTCAGGCCCACGCGGGGCTGGATCAGCAGGCGAAGGCCGCTCAATTCTCTCTGGGGATGGTCCATCTGGAAATGCAATCATAGTCACCTCTGTATCCGTATCTTACCCGCCGGAGGCCCGCTTGTGTTCCGCAGGTTACGCGATGCTTTTGAGAGTATCGAGGAGGGCATCCGCGCTCGTAACACCGTTCAAGGCCCCAGAAAGCCGTTCACAAGAAACATCCGTAAATCGATGTAATCGGAGTGCCATAGTTTGCCCAGAGCTTAGCCTTAAGGTGACCTCATCCCAGCTAATGGAAATGACCGCATCGGGTAAGTGCCGCGCGATATGCCCCCGGATGATCGCTTTGGGTGAATCCTGCGGAGGCTGCTCCATTAGGCGTGCAATATCATTTTCGTTGACGAGCGTTTGGACATCACCGGCATCGAGGAGCGCAAAGTGAAGGCCCGCATCCGGGTCGATGTCATGAAAGGCAATATCGAGACTTTGAATGATGTCCGATGTGAAATCGACACCTTCCTCAGCGGCGAATTGCTTTAGGAGCGTGTACTTTGCGGCCCAATCGGCGCGGTCAGCTACCGAAATTGGGCTTGCCGCATAGTCATCCAGAAATGTCTTCCAGGTCTCCAAAACTAGATCGGTCTGTGCAT
>JAURHZ010000078.1 GCA_030833025.1 Armatimonadota bacterium | reverse complement strand
TTTATATGCGATCGAATCTGCATATTCCGTTACGGGTGCTGCTGCTGACCACCGCTTAGCTGTAAGGCCATCTGCTCTCGAAACGATTGCCGCTGCTGTTGCATCGGCCGTCGCAGGCGAGTCACCTAAGGGGCTTTCCCCTGAAGAGACCGTGTTCGTGGAGACTGTGGTTTCTGACCTGAAGGGTGGGAATGCAGTCGTTATTCCTGGCGATCATGTGAGTGACACTGTTCATCACTATGCGGCCGTGATCAATTCCGCGATCGGCGCGCTTGGAAAGCATGTCCTGGCAACGACTCCAGTTATAACAGATAAGCCTGGTTCGCTAGCTGATGTCGCAAAGGCTCTTGATAACGGTTCGGTAACGACGCTTGTCATTATCGGTGGTAATCCTGTTTACAATGCTCCGGCTGACATCGACTTTGGAGCTGCGCTCTCCAAGTTCACGGCTAACAAGGCAAATGATGCGATCCGTCTCTCCCTCTACGAGGATGAGACATCCATTCTCTGTAACTGGCACCTACCGCTGTCACATGAGCTTGAATCATGGGGCGATGCGGTTGCGTATGATGGAACCGTTTCACTGAGCCAGCCACTTATCAAGCCACTTTACTCCACCAAGTCTGAGATTGAATACCTCTCTGAATTCCTTGGACAGCCAGTTAATGGCGAAGATCTCGTACGGTCTACGTATGGTGCGATCACATCGGCGGCATGGGGGCAGGCGCTTGCTCGCGGCGTTATCCGCCAAGCACCTGCTCCAATCGCATTCCCACCGCTGACGACAGCCCCGGAACCTAAGTCCGCAAACGCATCTGGTTATGAGGTTCAGTTTAGGCTTGACCCAACAATCCACGATGGTCGCTATGCTAACAATGCATGGCTTCAAGAACTTCCTAAGCCGGTCACGACACTCGTCTGGGACAACGCAGCGATGATTTCTGCGGCGACCGCTAAGAAGCTTGGAATCATCCCACAGGTAGGGGAATCGGATGCTGTAAACATCGCGCAGTACACCGGCCGAAAAATGGTCGAGATTGCTGTTGATGGACGGACCTTGAAGGTCGCAGTTTGGATTCTCCCAGGGCAGCCTGAAGATACTATTACATTGGCACTCGGCTATGGGCGATCCCATGGCGGCGCTTGTGCGAAGGGACGTGGTTTTAACACCTATGCTCTTCGGACGACAAAGAATCTCTATAATACGGCTGCTGAAGCAAAGGTGATTACAGAGGAATACGAATTAGTATTTACCCAGCCACACCACTTGTTGAAGGCCGAGTACGTTGAAACCAAGAACCGTGACATTGTCCGTGTAGCCACTTTTGATGAATTTGTCTCGAAGAAGGGAATGATCTTCGAAGAGCTTCATCACGGTGTCGCACGCGCGCTCGATAAGCCACATGACAACCATGAGGCGCACGCAGGTGAGGGTGAATCATATCCTGCTGATCCTGGTGGAAACTTCCGCTATGCAGAGCGTAGCTTGGCAAACAAGGAAAACTGGACATCCCTTTATCCTGAATTTTCGAATGTTGGCTACAACCAGTGGGCGATGACCATCGACCTGACCACCTGTATCGGGTGTAATGCTTGTTCTATTGCCTGCCAGGCAGAGAACAACATTCCCGTTGTTGGTAAGAAGGAAGTTGCCCGCGGACGCGAAATGCACTGGATTCGTCTGGACCATTACTACGAGGGTACGGATGTAAACGATCCGATTTCGCACTTCATGCCAGTTCCATGTATGCAGTGCGAAAAGGCACCATGTGAGCCTGTCTGTCCGGTCGCTGCAACAATCCACAGCCACGAGGGACTGAACCAGATGGTCTACAACCGCTGTGTCGGAACCCGTTATTGCTCAAACAACTGCCCTTACAAGGTACGTAGGTTTAACTTCCTGAAGTGGACGCAGGGTGTAGGTGGTCCAGGAACGCTGGATTACTACAACAAGCCACAGCTCAAAATGCTGGCTAACCCACGTGTATCCGTTCGTGGTCGTGGTGTGATGGAGAAGTGTACTTATTGTGTCCAGAGGATCAATGAAGTGCGCATCGAGGCCAAGAAGGATGGTCGGGAAATCGAAGACCAGCAAGTCCGAACGGCTTGTCAACAGGCATGTCCAACTCAGGCGATTGAGTTTGGTGACATGATGGATCCTGGTAGCCGTGTGAGTGTCAATAAGACTCAGCCGCATGACTATGCACTGCTGTCTGACTTGAACACGCGACCACGAACGACATATCTTGCACGTATCCGCAATACGAATTCTAAGTTGGAGAAAGCCTGATGGCGATAAATTCGATTGACTCGTCGAAGCGCACACGGCTCGTACCGCAGAACTTCATCGATGGAGAGCACTCTTACACCACAATCTCTGAGATTTTGGCTGGAGTTGTCCTAAATCCAAAGCCACCGACCGTATGGTTTGTAGCTACTGGACTTGGATTTGCTGTTCTGAACGTGATGCTACTTGCGGTGACGTACCTTGTTTTGACTGGTACCGGCGTTTGGGGTAACAACCAACCGACGGCATGGGCCTGGGACATCATCAACTTCGTTTGGTGGATTGGAATCGGCCACGCAGGTACGTTGATCTCAGCTATCCTCTTGCTGATGCGGCAATCGTGGAGAAACTCCATCAACCGTTTCGCTGAGGCGATGACCATTTTTGCTGTTATGTGTGCTGGGCTCTATCCTCTGCTCCAGACCGGACGACCGTGGCTTGGCTGCTGGTTGTTCCCGTATGCAAACACATTGGGAATGTGGCCACAGACCCGTTCACCACTTGAGTGGGACGTCTTTGCAGTTTCAACATACTTCACGATTTCGCTGTTGTTCTGGTTCTTAGGTCTAATCCCTGACATCGCTACACTCCGTGATCGGTCGCAGCATCCTCTTGTACAGGGAATCTACGGACTAGCGAGTATGGGATGGGTCGGAAGCGCAAAGCACTGGTTCCGCTACGAGCAGGCATACAACATCCTCGCTGGAATCTCGGCTCCACTCGTACTTTCAGTCCACACCATCGTTTCGTTTGACTTTGCGGTCGGCATCGTACCTGGATGGCACACGACCATCTTCCCGCCATACTTTGTGGCTGGTGCAGTTTTCGCCGGCTTCGCAATGGTTCTTACCTTCGGTTTGCCCCTGCGAAGCATCTACCCACAAATCAAGGACTTTATTACGCCTAAGCACTTGGACTGGATGGCGAAGATTCTTCTCGCCACTGGACTGATTGTGTTCTACGGATATATCCTTGAGATGTTCTACGGTTGGTACAGCGGAAATACGTACGAACTAGCTCTTGTATATAACCGGTTGTTCGGTCCATATAAGTGGTTCTATTACGCGCTGATCTTCTGTAATGGCATCTTCCCACAGCTTTGTTGGGTGCCTCAGCTGCGTCGCAACGTACCATTCCTCTTTGTATTGTCGATCATCGTTGGTATTGGAATGTGGCTCGAGCGCTTCGTCATCATCCCGATGTCGTTGACGAGAGACTTCCTGACCAGCTCATGGGGTTACTATGCGCCGACGGAATGGGACTGGGCGCTCTTCATCGGAACGATGGGATTCTTTGTCTTCCTCTTGTTCATGTTCATCAAGGTGCTGCCAATCATCAACATCTTCGAAATGCGTGACCTTTTGTTGAAGAATCATCATCAGTTTGGCCATGGGCATGATGACCATGAGAATGCAGAGGAGGCGCACTAATGGCACATGTTGCTGATGAATCGCCAAAGCTCTTTGGTATTGTTGCTGAGTTCGATGACCCGGATGCTCTTGTCGCCGCGGCTACCAAGGCTCGTGTTGCGGGATACAAGAAGTTCGATGCATATTCACCGATGCCGATTCACGGATTAGCGGAAGCGATGCATTTCGAAGATATTCGTATTCCATGGATGGCATTCTTCGGTGGAATCACCGGATGTTGTCTCGGAATGGGTTTTCAGGCTTGGATTGCACTCATTGACTATCCGATGAACGTTGGAGGTAAGCCGCTCTTTACGTGGCCCCAATTTATTCCAATCACGTTCGAAGCGACCGTTCTTGTTACCGGATTGACGACATTCGTGTCGCAGTTCGCATTGAACGGCCTGCCGAAGCCTTACAACCCGATGTTCAACGCTAAGAACTTTGATCGTGCAAGTCAAGATCGATTCTTCCTGTGCATTGAAACTAGGGATCCTAAGTTTGACGAAGCTTCTGTGACTGAGTTCCTCCAAGGACTTGGTGCATTGGACGTATCGGAGGTACCAGCTTGAACAAAGGTACAGTTGTCGTGGCATCTGCTGCGGTCACGATGTTGGTTGCTGGATGCCATGTTGACCAATGGGTTCAACCACGCGTAAATTCCGAAGCCGCATCAGACTTCTATAGCGACATGCAGGGTTCCCGTCCGAACGTTGCAGGCACGGTTTCGTTCAACGGCTACGTCGAACCAAACGCGCGTACCACCGGTAAAGAAGGATCAGCGTTTGCTGCGACGATTCCAGCCGCAAGTGTGCAGGCATTTGGCGGTGCTACATCGATGCTCAAGCGTGGTCAAGAACGATTCAATATCTATTGCCAGCCATGCCACGGTGTTGCAGGTGATGGAAATGGTTTCGTTGCACTTCGCGGTATGGGCTATTGGCAGAAGTTGCCTGCTAACTTATTGGATAAGAAGTTCAATACGTACAAGCCTGGTCAGTTTTTCGATGTTATCGCCAATGGCAAGGGAGCTATGTATAGCTACTCGTCCCGTATATCCGATGTCGATGACCGATGGGCTGTTGTTGCTTACATCTCGGCATTGCGCGAAGCTGGCAAAATGCCGTTGCCTGAAAACTTGAATGATTCGATGCACGGTGATGCACCTAAGCAGCATGATGCAGGGCACTCTGCTTCTGGAAATGAATCGGGTCACGCATCCGAAGGAGAACACAATTGAGCGCAGAAGCCTCGAGTGCAGTCTCATCAATTAAGCGTCTTCAAGCCATTGCGCTTCCTGCTGCAATTGTAGGAGCCATTTTGCTTGGTATTGGCTTTCAGATGGACGCGGACCCCGGTAAGAAGATCTTCTGGTCATCCTACCTGTATGGATTCATGGTTTGGTTCAGCTTGGCGATTGGTAGCACAACGCTTATATTCTTGCATCACACGATTCGTGCACAGTGGAGCCTTTCCATCTTGCGGGTTGCTGAAGCTTGTGCAAAGACACTGCCATTGTTGGCATTGTTCTTCCTGCCGCTTGTCTTTGCGGCATGGAACGGTCAGGTTTATCCTTGGGCAAACCACGAGATTCACCATCACCTTCATCCAAACAAACAGCTTTGGTATTCTCCAATCGCATGGACGATTCGCAGTGCATGTTATTTTGCCTACTGGATTATCGGTACAAACTACTTGACAAAGCTGTCGCTCAAGCAGGATGACAACCGCGATGAAGCATTTGCTGCTAAACGAACAAACTTCGCCGCTCCTGGCGGCGTGATGCATGTGGTGCTGCTTACATTTGCGATGACCGACTGGGTAATGTCCCTCGATCCGATGTGGTTCTCGACCCTATATGGCGCATGGCACATGGCGACTAGTCTGCTGTTCGCAATCGCCGTTGGTACGTTTATCCTTACATCGCTGCGTACCAAGGCTCCATACAGCGGCATTATTCAGCCGTTGTTGACCAAGGACCTTGGCAACCTGATGTTCGGTTTCACGATGGTTTATGGCTACTTTACGTTGTCACAGTTCCTGATCATCTGGTCCGGTAACCTGCCGGAAGAGAACATCTTCTTCGTACAACGCTTCGAAGGCCCGATGGTATACCTTGGCTCGGCTCTCGTAGTATGTCAGTTCTTTATTCCATTCTTATTGTTGCTGTCCGGTAAGACAAAACGTACGCCAACGATCCTTCGCTTCGTAGCCGGATGGATTGCAGTTGTGCGCATCGTCGACCTGTTCTGGCAGATCGTTCCGTTCATGGTGAACTTCAGCGGTGGGGTTGCCCTTCCGGTCATCCTTGGTGCTGTTGGTGCAGTGGTCGGTCTCGGTGGTGTCTGGGTTTATGTGTTCAGTGCAAATGCACGTAAGGTGGCATTGGTACCAAGCTATGACCCTCGCCTGGTCGAGGCAAAGCAACAGTGGGAGGCATCAACTCATGCATAAACCAGATTCGTCCAAACAGGGATATGTCGTTGGTTACGAACATACTGATGTAAAGCTTGCGCCGCTCGTTCTGTCGTTCGGTGGCTTAGTTGGTTTGTTTGTAGTTGCCAGTGCAGCGATGATGTGGTTTTTCAACTTCACAAAGCCAAAGTACGCTAGCGATGCAAATGTACCGGGTTGGTCGGTAGAGCGTAAGCTCCCTGCTCATCCTCAGCTTCAGGCTAATCCTAAGGAAGAAATGAATCTCTTCAAGGAAGCAGAAGCGCCGTATGGCAAGCGTATTGAATCGGCCATCGATGTTGTTGCTAAACAGGGCATTTCTGGCGTTTCAGCCAATGAGCCAGAAAGTGGATTCAAAACGCAATATCCTGGAAGCCGTTCTGGAAACGCTGCTTCATCGGGACACGGGGCTGAACAGCATTCAGATGCTGGTCATAGTGAAGGACATCAAGGGCACTAAGTGACACATTTTCGGCGCTGGCTTGTGGTTCTGTTTTTTTTAACCTTGTGTCCTGGGATGGTGAAGTCCCAGGGTTTAAGCATGGGGCCGCAGGCTGGTGGTCGACCTACGTTTTCAACGGGCATCAATGCAGCTCGTGACGTGACTGTGAAACAGCGACTGGAAAACCAGATTCCGCTGGATGCACAGTTCACGGATGAATCTGGCGCTGCGGTGAGTATCGGGAAGTACTTTGGTAAAAAGCCCGTCTGGGTGGTAATGCCGTTTTACTCCTGTAAGAACACTTGTGCCAATATGCTTCATGGTCTTGTTGAGAGCCTCCATGATCCTGCATTGAAATGGCAGGTTGGTCGCGACTTTGAAATTGTCATCGTCAGTATCAATCCGAAAGAGGATGCCACGGTTGCACTAGCAGCTAAGAAGCGTTACATGAGCGAGCTGGGTATTTCCGGTGCTGCTGATGGGTGGCATTTCTTGACGGGGAGTGAAGCTGAAATTCGAAAGCTGGCTGATTCGCTTGGATATGTCTACATATACGATCAAAGGACTGATCAGTATGCACACCCAAGCGTGACGATGGTGGTGACTCCTAAGGGTAAGGTCTCCAGATATTTGTTTGGAGTTGTTTATCCTGGTAAGGATGTCTATCTTGCGTTGACCGAGGCTTCTGAAGGTAGGATTGGAACGATAGCCGATCAGTTTTTGCTGATGTGTTATCACTACGATCCCGCCAGAAATGTTTATGGATTACGGGTTGTCACATTGTTGAAGGTTTTAGGTACGGGGACCGCATTGTTACTGGGTACATTTATGTTTCAGTCTCTGCGTAAGGAGAGGAAGTCCCGCTTGACTGTTGGGTCTGGCACGGGGAATAACGAATGAACGAGTTGCAGTTAGCACCTATTGCTGCGTCAGAGTATGCAGGTGAAGTTGATAAGCTGTTCTGGGTAATGAATGCTCTGACGGTGGTGTTTACCATCATCGTTATGGCCCTCATTGCCTTTCTTGCAGCGCGGTACCGTAAGGGCACGAAAGTAGATAGGTCAAATCCAACTACGCACAATACGTTGTTGGAAATGACATGGACCTTGCCTGCTCTGATCCTTGGCCTCGGTGTGTTCACCTGGTCGTCGCGATTGTTCGCAGATGTCTACCAGCCGCCTAAGAACGCACGTGAGGTCTTTGTGATTGGTAAGCAGTGGATGTGGCACGCGCAACATTCCGATGGGACCCGCGAGAACAACGAGATTCACGTTCCTGTGAACAACCCAGTAAAGCTTTCGATGATTTCGCAAGATGTTATCCACGCGTTCTACGTACCTGAGTTCCGTATTCAACGTCACGTTGAGCCAGGTCGTTATACGAATATGTGGTTTACACCGACCCGCGTTGGTAAGTACCGCGTTTACTGCAACATATACTGCGGTACACAGCACTCCGAAATGGGCGGATGGGTCATCGTTCAGAGCCGCGAAGACTTTGAAAAGTGGCAGGCTGGTGGCGGTGGACGCCCGTTCTACCCAGGTGGCATCTCTGCAACGACGGGTGACCTGTCCCTCGCACAACATGGTGCGACGCTGTTCAAGAAGTATCAATGTGCATCTTGTCACGTTGATGGACCAAAGGCATCCGCTAAGGGCGCTAGCTTAGTTGGCTTGTACAAGTCGTTGCGTCAGCTTGCCGATGGCTCTAAGGTCGTTGCGGATGAATGATATATTCGTTCAGCGATTCTTAATCCTAACGATGTTCGGCTGGCAAACTCGACCGGTTCGATGCCTGCATATCGGGGATCTTTATCTGAGTCTGAAGTGATTGCCTTGATTGCGTACATCAAGGAAATCGGAACTGGAAAGCCACTTGAGGGTGGACGTCCTGATAGTGTTGCTCCTGCGGCTAATACCAACTCGCAGCAGTGGCGTTATATGTATGGAGGAGAGCAATACCAATGAGTACGGCAACTTTGAAGGACATGGGGAAGTCCCATGACAAGGTCAAGGAGCCATTGAACTACCTGAACGCCACGAATACGATTAAGTCGTGGTTGTTCACGGTGGACCACAAGCGCATTGCGATTATGTACCTTGTGGCCGTGTCGGTAGCTTTTCTTCTTGGCGGCCTAGCTGCTGGAATGATTCGTGTTGAGCTGACCGTCCCTAAGGGACAGTTCCTCACGAACGATGCATACAATAAAGTCTTCACCGCACACGGTGTGATTATGATTTTCTTCTTCCTGATTCCGGCCGTGCCGGCAGTGTTGGGGAACTTTGTATTGCCACTGATGCTTGGTGCGCGTGACTTGGCATTCCCTCGCCTTAACCTGCTGTCGTTTTACGTTTACAGTGCGGCGCTGGTGATGGGACTTGCTGCGATTATCGGTGGTGGTGTTGACACGGGATGGACGTTTTACACTCCATACTCAAGTGTGTACTCGAACTCTAATGTCGCACTAACGATCATGGCAGCGTTTGTTGCTGGGTTCTCATCGATCTTCACTGGTCTGAACTTCATCGTTACCATCCACAAAATGCGGGCTCCTGGCATGACTTGGTTCAAGATGCCATTGTTTGCATGGGCGATGTACGCGACAAGTGTCATTATCATGCTCGGAACACCTGTCGTTGCGATTACA
>JAURHZ010000077.1 GCA_030833025.1 Armatimonadota bacterium | reverse complement strand
AGCATCAGCTCTTGCGGATGCCCCATTTACGCCTAAGTCAGCTCACGCGGATTTTCGTAACGCATCTCCATGGCGATCACTTCTATGGCCTGCCTGGGCTCCTCGCCAGCCGGGGACTCGCGCTCGGTGGAGCATCCGAGGTTACGATTCACGGCCCGGATGGCCTTGGTCGATGGCTGAACAGCACACTGCGATTGACTGGTAACCGACCGGCGTATCCGATTGTGAACGATGTGGTTTCTCCTGGATGGTCACTCACAGAGCTTGGATTTACAGTGGATGTGTGTCAGACCGACCATCACACCGAGAGTTATGCGTACCGCATACGCGAGGCGGACAACCCGGGAGCATTTGATATTCAGAAGGCGAAAGCGGATGGCTTGCCTCCTGGAAGATTGTTTGGGCAGCTGAAGGCGGGAGAAATTGTCACGCTCCCAGATGGCCGTGTTGTGAATGGCGCGGACTATGTGGGCGAAACCAAGCGTGGACGAATGACGGTCTATTCGGGTGATACACGTCCATCGGATGCCGTTATTGCACTTGCCACGGGCGCGGATTTGCTTATTCATGAAGCAACTTTTCATGCAAGCGAACAGGTACAGGCTGAGAAGTCAGCGCACTCAACAAGTCGTGAGGCGGCGGAAGTTGCTCTAAGCGCCGGCGTCAAAGAGCTAATCATTACCCATTTCTCTAGCAGGTACGACCCAGAACCAGCGGATATAGGCATTGAGATGCTCTTGCAGGATGCTCAGACAGTGTTTCCAAACACCCGGCTTGCTGGTGATTTCCAGCGTTTCTCTATCGAGCGACCGACAGCCTAAGCGGATTTTAAGAGATACGCACATAGCGCATCTACATGGCCATACACAGATTTGTAAATCCGACTCTTCTCATCCATGCTGCGTAGCGCGGCTGCGAGAGCACTGGCATCCGTTACCGATTTTCGTATATCGGATAGCGGTTCAACCATCACACGGATCGTAAACAGGAATGCGTTGCGTTCGGGGATACGCCGTATGACCTGACGTTCCGTACGTAGCCAAGCATCCCCGCCGGCGTAGGGCGGCTCCGTGACACTGGGATGTGTGTCCAGCGCAGGCGTGGTGGAAATCCCCCAGGTGAAACGGACAAACGGTCCGCGCTCGAGGAGCATTTGTTGCAGCTTTGCGGCCACAGCCAATGTTTTTTCCATGTTTGGGACGGGGGTATGTGTCGCGACGAACGAGCGGCCGATTTTTTCTTCCGGCGCCCAGCGGCTTGGCGCAGCAATCGACATCACGGCGTTACGATCATTACCTTCTGAATCAATTTCGACAATCGCGATGTCTTCGCCAATCGCGAGTAAGAGAGCATGAAATCGACTTTCGAGGGTGCTTGTCGTTTCGCGCCAACTTTCGTGAAGCTGCGTCGTGGCAGGATAAACATCGCCAACTGCGGTCTGTGCGATGTCACGTTCATCGGAGAGCAGCTGGATTCCAGCGGCAGCGACGGCTTCGCTGATATCGGACATCAGGATCAGCGGCCGATAGGCCTGTATCTGGTGCTTGTTTGCGATAAGCGCCGCCGTGCCCTTGTCGAGCTGTAACGGGATGGCATCAAGGACTCCGTTGCCAAAATCGCTTCCAAGAGGGATTAGACTTGGCGTGGTTGTGTAGATGCCTTTGTGAAATGGCCGGTAACGCGGGATGTCTGGAAGCGTAGTGTCCATAAAAACAAAAAGCGCCCGCTGTTCAGCGGCCGCAGTAATCATCGGGTTTTTCAACCATCGATGTGTTCATATTACCGCGGCCCCTGTTCAATGTCCTCTGCCAGAGATTGCAACCATTATCAATTCCTGCGCCACAATTTACACTCTAGTGGACGCTTTCATCGGTTTCAAACTACTTCAAACGTAGACTTGTGAGATTTTCGGACATTAATACGTCTCACACATGTCTCATTTTATTTCTCCAGAGGCATGCGCATCCAATCGCTGGCAGAACTCCAAGGATCAACCCGATGCTTGCCGGCTCGGGGGCGACCGTCGCACTGGGTTCCATCCAGCCACTGATGAGAAGGTCGGTGCTAAGGCCATTTGGATTATCTGCTGCGGTAGTGCTTCCGCCAAGCCTCCATGTACCGCCGGAAGCTTCAGCCTGATACCCATAAAAGCGGACCTCGAGGGGCACGGTCTCATCGGCCCAGATGCCGCCGGTTTGTACATCGTGCCGTCGGACCTTGGCATCATCCGGGAGCGTTGCGCTGTATATTCCTTGGCCAAAGGTGTCTACGCTGGTGCGCAGCTCGAGTCCACCGGGACCGGTGAGGCTTCTGCGTTCCGCAAAGCTGATGGAATCAACGCGGACGCGGTAACCAAATGCGGATGACAGGTTGAGAGTGAAGTAGTCATTTGGATCAAATGATGTGGTTGTCCAGGAACCAGCGGCCATCCCGCCGCTTCCGGCGACGGTTGTGATGCCACTGCCGCGGGTGATTCCGGAGACAGTCAGGAGATTCGGAACGCTATCGGCGAGAGGCAGGGTTGAGCTCTGATTTCCGGGGAGCCCGGTGAATGAATAACGTATTTGAAACTGCTGTGCATGGCACGGGGCAGCCATTAGAAGCAAACAGACGATGACTTTGAGCACGCAGCCAAGTGATTTGACCGCTGCGGGGTGATGCGTTGATGACATTTGAGTTCCTCCACATCACCAATCGTAAAAATTGTGGCCATTACTACACTTTTTGAGAATTTTTCTTTTCTTTTTGGTGAAATCACGAGCTTGCGAAACGCGTGTCGTCTAGGACGAATGGATGTGGCCATTACTACACTTTTTGCGTTATTTTTTCTACTTTTTAAGCGTAGTGGCGAGACAGCAAAGCGCACGTCCTTTCGGATTATTGGACACGGCTATCACAACTCGTCTCGAGAGTAATTGCGTTCTATTCCGTTTGGGAATGCAGCGGCACACTTACGGATGAAAACATTGGTGGTTTCTCGGGATGTGTACGAGCTACCGAGAGATCTGCGGCAAAAATCGAAAAATCCCTCCGCCGTTCTCACACCCGTGAATTCGGTCGCAGATGGTAACATTTCTTGTTGCATAGGAGGCATTGACGTGGACATTACAGTTGGTGGACGGCGGGTCGCCCGCAGGGCGTACGGATTTGATGAAGTGGCATTGGCCCCTGGTCCTCTCGTCATCGATGCAAAGGATGTCGACGTTTCCTGGAAGCTCGGCAACCTGACGATTCAGTGCCCTATTCTTGCATCCAGCCTCGATGGTGCAGTCAACCCCGCACTCGCCGCTGAAATGAGCCGTCTTGGCGGAATTGCCGTGCTGAACCTCGATGGTATCCAGACACGCTACGAGAACGCTGAAGAGATTCTGCAACAGATTGCTGACCACCCTGCCGAGGGTGTCATCCGGTTCATCCAAAGCCTCTACGCAGCCGCACCTGTGCGCGCCGATTTGATCGCGCTCCGCATAAAGCAGATGAAGGCAAATGGCGGCATCGCCGCGGTTGCTGCAGCGCCGCACACAGCCCATAAAGCAGCCGAAGCTGCCGTTGCCGCAGGCGCCGATGTCTTTGTTATCCAGAGCACAGTCGGAACCGTGAAGTTTGAATCATCTACGATTCCTGAGTTCCCAATCGCTGAATTCTGCAAGAATTCCCCAATCCCTGTGATTGTCGGTAACACCGTTGGTTACCAGGCAACGTACGATCTGATGGAAGCCGGAGCGGCTGCCATCCTCGTGGGTGTTGGCCCTGGACATATCTGTACCAGCCGCAAAGTCCTTGGAATTGGTGTTCCACAGATCACCGCAACTGCGGACTGTGCAGCCGCACGTGATGACTACTTTGAGCAGACCGGCCGCTACGTTCCAATCATCACGGATGGCGGTATCCGCAACGGCGGCGACATCTCGAAGGCAATTGCTGCGGGCGCCGATGCAGTGATGCTCGGTTCTACGATCGCAGCAGCCAAGGAAGCTCCGGCACCCGGCTATTCTTGGGGGATGGCGACATCCAGTGCAGACCTCCCACGTGGTACACGCATTCAAGTTGGTATCAGTGGAACCCTCGAGGAGATCCTCTACGGACCTGCGCACCGTGATGATGGAACGATGAACCTGGTGGGTGCGCTTCGTCTTTCGATGGGCTCACTCGGCGCACACAACATCAAGGAAATGCAACATGTCCAGATGTTCGTGGCGCCATCCCTCCCAACCGAAGGAAAGTCACTCCAGCGTTCTCAAGGCGTTGGCTAACCAATCATCAACGCATCGCAAAACCCCGGCATCAAACCGGGGTTTTCTGCATTTTGATGCCCGTCGCGTGATACCATTTCATCCAAACTTCCTGGAGTCTCACGCATTGGAATCCCTCGTAAACTGTCCTGAAAGGTCGTCCGTGTAATGTCCTCGTCGACCGCCACTCTCCGCCCAACCGATGAGCTTGTCGTCGTGTTGGATTTTGGAGGACAGTACTCCCAGCTGATTGCCCGCCGGGTCCGTGAATGCCAGGTTTTCTGCGAAATGGTGCCCTGCGACACGCCCATGGATGAGATTCTCGCAAAGAATCCCATCGGTATCATCTTCAGCGGAGGCCCGAACAGTGTCTACGAACCAGATGCTCCTACGGTCGACATGGCCATCTTCGATGCGGGAATCCCGATTCTTGGTATTTGCTACGGACATCAGCTCATTGCGAAGCTCAATGGTGGCTCAGTTGTCTCGGCGACAAACGCAGAGTACGGCAAGACACATATCGATATTCTCGGTGGCAAAGACCTCTACGCCGGGCTGAATAAAGACCTTATCGGTTGGATGTCCCACTCGGATACCGTTGAAGTTGCGCCTAGTGGCTTTGAAGTCACCGCCAAGACGACCGTTACCCCGGTTGCTGGTATGGCGGATCATGCGCGTCGCATTTATTCGACACAGATTCACATCGAAGTTGCCCACACCCCGTGGGGAATGGATGTCTTCCGCAACTTCCTCTACAACATTTGTGGCGCCAAGGGTCTCTGGACCATGGGCTCCTTTATTGACAACACCGTCGCGGCCATCCGTGAGCAGGTCGGCGACAAAAAGGTCATTTGTGGCCTCTCTGGTGGCGTTGACTCGGTTGTCGTTGCTGCGCTGATCCACAAAGCCATCGGTGCACAGCTAACCTGTATCTTTGTAAACACTGGCCTTCTCCGCATGGATGAAGGAACTCAGGTGAAGCGTAACCTTGGCGAGCATCTGAATATTAACTTGGTGTACGCCGATGAGAAAGAGCGCTTCCTTGAGCGCCTCAAGGGCATTTCCGATCCTGAGCTGAAGCGTAAGACCATTGGCAAAGAGTTCATCGAGGTCTTCGATGAGATTGCGGCTACCATCGATGGTGCGGAATACCTCGCGCAGGGGACTCTCTACTCCGATGTCGTTGAGTCTGGCGGAACGAAGAAGGGCCATTTGATCAAGAGCCACCACAACGTGGGCGGTCTGCCTGAACATATGAAGCTCAAGCTTGTTGAGCCGCTGCGTCTCCTGTTCAAAGATGAAGTTCGTAAAGTTGGCGAAGAGCTTGGTCTCCCAAGTGAAATGGTTTGGCGTCAGCCATTCCCTGGGCCTGGACTTGCGATCCGTATCTTGGGCGAAGTCACCCTCGAAAAGCTCTCGATTCTGCGCCATGCAGACAGCATCATCGTAGAGGAAATCAAGAAAGCTGGACTATACCGCAAGGTTTGGCAGAGCTTTGGCGTCCTCCCGGATGTCAAATCCGTCGGCGTCAGCGGCGACTTCCGTACGTATGCCTACCCGGTTGTGCTGCGCTGTGTATCATCCGATGACGCGATGACCGCTAGCGCTGTACATCTCCCATGGGAGCTACTTGAGCGCATTTCCAACCGCATTGTCGGCGAAGTGGATGGCGTCAACCGTGTGGTCTACGATCTCACGAGCAAGCCACCGGGAACCATCGAGTGGGAATAAGCCCGAAATAAAAAACGATAAACGCCCTCCGGTCAACCGGGGGGCGTTATTTAGTTTCCGGTCTCCATCATTGCAAATGCGCTTACCGCAGTTATGGGCTGACTGTAGCTTAGAAACCTAAGCAACGCCTAGATTTCATCTGATGAGCCCGTGGGCTCAGGGTCATCGACGATATTCGTGCCATCTGTAAACAGCTGGACATAAGTGTCATATCGGAAGCGTCGATTACGTGCATAGCCGGTCACTTCTACGAGAATCCCAAGATTTACCAAGCGCTGAACCGTAGTACTAGCTGCAGCATGCGTTGTTCCTGTGAGCTGTTGTACATCGGTGACTGAAATGATGGGCTTGCTGAACAAGGATTCAAGTATGCGGAGACCATTGCCTGCAGCACGCCCCAAATGGTCCGTTATCGCAGTGCGATGCTTCTCGCGCAGGAGCTGGATGCGCTGTGCTGTGTCGGCTGCCTCTCCGGCGACTTCGACCACTCCCCGGAGAAAGAAGTCCAACCAAGCCTCGAAATCACCACGTTCTCGAACACCTTGTAAATGTTCGTAATACTGCTGACGGTGCTTTTTGAAAAAGTGAGAAAGGTAGAGAACTGGCTTTTGTAAGACATCAGATTCCGTCAGTAAGAACGTGATTAGGAGGCGTCCTACGCGACCGTTGCCATCGAGAAATGGGTGGATGGTTTCGAATTGCACATGCGCTAATGCAATCTTCACAAGAGGTGGGAGATCATCGGCGGTATGGAGAAACAATTCCAACTCTCCTAGGCACTTTGTAACATCATGGCTAGGAGGTGGGATGAAGGTCGCCGTTGTCAGCGTACATCCAGCTGGACCAATCCAGTTTTGACTGGATCTCAACTCGCCTGGTTTGAGATTTTTCCCACGAACTCCTTGTAACAACTGGCCGTGGATTTCACGAATGAGGCGGACTGAGATCGGTATGTCGTTCAGGCGCTTAAGCCCGTAATTCATCGCCCGCACGTAGTTGATAACTTCATCGACATCTTTTGGACGATGCTCATCATACAAAGAAGATTCGGCAGCTAATAAGTCCTGCAGAGAGCTTTGTGTGCCTTCAATCTGACTTGAAAGAACAGCTTCCTTTCTGACGTACATCAGGATGAACAGATCGGCGTTTGGCAGTGTAGACACAGAGCCATCCAGTCTGCCTAATGCTCGGTCGGCGCGGGAAAGCAACGCCGTTAAAGTGACATCGAGGTTGATTGGCGGAACTGGAGGTAACGGAGACGGGATAAATGCCTTATAACCGGTAGTCTGTCGGACGTAAACGCCTGCACGCTCGGGTGCATTTATTGGATTCATAGTTTAGTTTGACAATCACATGGTTAGAATACAAGCCTGTATGGGAGTCACACTATCACATAGAAGAAAACGTTATGCGAGGGATTATCAAAGGAGACTGCGTCAAGCTACCACTTTTAGATGGCAGACCCAGTCACGTTTTGAGCTTTACTGATGTTTGGGGTAATCCGAATGTCACGGCTCTAACCTAATATTGAGGTTTCCCATGTAAAGTTTCCATGGGGGCAACACATGGTGCACTCTTTCCCTGAAAACCTCTACCGATCGCGCTGGCCAGCCGCCAGCGCATCCACCATTTGTGGAATCCGCTGTGCTCTCGTCTCCGCACGCTTGGCATCCATGACCCAGCGGAGCCAATTCTTGCGATAGTGCGGGGCGATTGTGTAAAAGAATAGCACCGCGGCTTCATTTTGTTGCAGCGCGTCGCGGATGTCATCCGGCTGCTCCTCCACGAGTGGGCCCTCGGGATGGAGAGCGATGCTGAGGATCGGTCCAGTCGAAGGTTCCACTCCGATAGGTTTCCACCACGCCGGGCCCGTTACCATCGCCCAACTGCCGTCATCCTGACGACTAAGCTGCCCACGAATCTGGACACCATTGACCGTGCCACAGGCATCCTGACGGCCTTTTTTGCCCCAGCGGACATCCGGGTCATCCGGAAACGGAATGACAAAGTTCTTTCCAGCCTTGATCGGAGCGGTCTCAAACGTAACGGTAAAGGCGTGAATATCAAACATCGGATACTCCTATAGGGGATTGGTCAGCGCACGGTGATATGCCCACAGCATTTTGTTGGCCGCATAGCGATCGATTGCGGGGTAACCACGCATCCCCATATCAGTTTCATGGAGGATGTCCAGGCCATGATCGGACCGGAAGATACCATCGAATCCTGCCTTGATGAGAGCCTTCATGATGTCTAGTGGGTCCCAGTCTGCTGCCGGGTCCGCATGGTCTGCCTCATGGAACACCCGGTCGCCCGTTGTCTTCGTAACGCGAAGATGGCACCACGCAATATTCGTTGCAAACTGCGCAATCATCTCCAAAATGTTGTTCTCTGGCAAAGCCCCGTAGCTTCCCGTACAGAAACAAAGTGCATTTGCCTCACTTGGGTAGAGAGAGAACAGAGTTTGGATGTCAGCCGAATTACAGAGCATCGCCGGTAGGCCGAACGTTGTCCATGGAGGGTCATTTGGATGTGCTGCCAGGCGGATGTTCAGCTCTTCGCAGACCGGCACAAGCGCAGCAAGCACGTAGCGGATGTGCTGCCACATTGCAGGCTTGTCCCCATAGATTTCGGTAAGGCGGTTGAATTCGGATTGTGAATAGCCCTTACCCCAGCCCGGGAGGTAAAGCCCACGACTAACATCCATGGCCTCCCACTTCGAATGATCAAATGCAAGTCCACGAGCACCATTTGGATGCTCCCAAGCGAGGTTGGTACGGCTCCAGTCAAGGGCCATCAGGTTGTAGGTCACGATTAGCTGGGGTTCATCAGGGAAGGCAAGGCGAAGGTTACGCAAAGTCTCAATGGTCGCCGTTATGTGCTGATCCCGCTTTGGCCCACCGGTCTTCATGTCATCCGACCAAAAAACGCTTTCGAAGGGACCAATCCGTAAGCCATGGGCGTCTATATTGGTCCGAAGTGCTTGGATGGCATCCAGTTCCCACGTTTCCCCCGGTGCATATTGATCTAAATGCGTAACGACCCGGGGCTGCGGAGTCATTTGTCGAAGCCATGTCAAGGGGACACGGTCGGCTGGCCCGTACCATCGAAATGCGGTTTCCAATCTCTTTTCCCTGCTTTTCTATAGCATTACCAACACCAAAAGTCGGTTTCCATTAAGCGCGCTTACACGACATCATAAGGTTGTTAGCAGATTATTACGAAAGTTAACCACGGTAAAGTCAGGTAATTGTTACCGGGCACGTAAAACTGATTCTCATTTAGAATACCGTTGTAGGGATGATTGACATGCCATTTGACACATGTGATGACATGGTTCTCTTAGTACTAAAATGGAGGGTTAGCCTTTAGA
>JAURHZ010000076.1 GCA_030833025.1 Armatimonadota bacterium | reverse complement strand
GATACCCTTCAGATTTGAAGTGCAAGTTCACCAGTATGGCCAGTTACAGGGCCGCACCGCACTTCGGGCAGGGTTCATACGGCGACTTGATATACGCCCCACAAACCGCACAGTAGCCAGATTTGTCTTCGATCCCATCGCCACCTTCCGGCATCGCTTCGCCCTCAAACAGCTTTGAGAGGTCATAGCGGTCCTGACGGGCCTGCCGTAATGCGACAAGCCCATACCAAACCCCAACGCCCCCGCTGATGACGACCATGACCCCATAAACCCGTGTGGCCGGGCTCAGGAGAAACGCGGTTCCCATCACTACGAGGACACCTCCAGCAATCAGACCCAGATGTTGACGCACGATTTCAACTCTCTCCGAGTGCCGCAGCACCAAGCTGCGGTGCGATACCGATGTACGTCTCCGGTCGGAGCGCCTTCAGCCGTACGAGAGCATCCTCTGATAACTCCAACGTATCAAGGAAAGCAAGCATCCCTTCAGCATCGACGCGATGACCGCGGGTCAGTTCCTTCAGACGTTCGTAAGGACGGTCAAGCCCCTCAACGCGCATCACCGTTTGTATAGGCTCAGCCAACACTTCCCAGTTACGGTCGAGCTCTGCAAGCATGAAGACACGATCAGCTTCCAGCTTGCCGATACCACGTCCTGCAGCTACCAAGGCAAGCAATGCGTGGCCAAATGCAGTACCGATTGCCCTGATGGCACTTGAGTCACTCAAGTCGCGCTGAAGGCGTGAAACCTGAAGCTTGGCGCCAAGGTGGTCCAAAAGGCTTACGGCTAATCCTATGTTAGCCTCACTGTTTTCAAAGTCGATTGGATTGACCTTGTGTGGCATTGTGCTCGAGCCAATTTCACCAGCCACCGTCTTCTGCCGGAAAACACCAACACTGATGTAAGACCAAATGTCCCGGTCAAAATCAAGAAGAATCGTCAAAAAACGAGACCAAGCATGGAACAGCTCAGCCATATAGTCATGGGACTCGATTTGGGTTGTAAGTGGGTTATATGTCAGCCCTAGCCCAGACACAAAGCGCTCTGCGATATCTGGCCAGTTAGCCTCGGGAAAGGCAACGACATGCGCATTGAATGCGCCAACCGCGCCGTTAATCTTGCCGAGAAACGGAATGGCACTGATTTGCGTGAGCTGGCGGTTCCAGCGATGGACAAACACAGCCAATTCTTTGCCAAGTGTACTTGGGCTTGCGGGCTGCCCATGAGTTCTTGACAGCAAGGGTGCATCCAGCAATGGAGTAGCTAGGTTACGGACTTTTGCAACAATCTCTTCAGCCTTTGGAAGCATCACGTTTTCAACCGCCCCCTTGAGCATTAATGCGTGGGACAGGTTGTTGATATCCTCCGATGTGCAAGCAAAGTGGACCCACTCAGAGAGATCTGCGAGAGATGTATCCGTCAGGTTTCGCTTTATCCAATACTCAACGGCTTTGACATCGTGGTTGGTCGTGCGCTCAATCTCTTTGATCCCTGCAGCAGCAACATTGTCGACACTCGCAGCAAGCTGACGCAAAAATGTGACTTCATCAGCGTGCATCGGGCGCACAGCAGATAAAGCCGGTTCAGCTGCCAAGTGAATTAGCCACTCGGCCTCAACGATTACGCGTGCGCGAATCAGCGCGACTTCAGACAAGTATTCCTTGAGGGGCGCAACACTTGCTTCATAACGGCCATCTATGGCTGACAATGCATCAATTGACATACTTCACTCTAACTTCCTGAACCATCAAGCGTCCTCGCGGAAACTCCCCATTTTCCAACCCAAACATCCCCTGAACTAAGTCTGGTAAGACCCCACTCTGGGTGGTTAAAGCCATCGGATGTACAGCTCATCGGCTCAATTGCAAGTGCCCTTCGTTTCCGTCCATCTACAAGCGTATCTCCGGTAAAGAGCACGCAGTTCGGATATGCGGCTGCATCCATCCAAACATCAACTTCCAAGGCTTGACCTGACAGCCGGACAATTGGCGTCGGCCCGCTTGGCGATACAAAGCAGTTGTCGATGACTTGAGAGCCAATGACACGTGTTTGTCTGAAGTCAACGTCAGCGTCGGCAACATCAAAAATGTTTCCAGTGGGAATCAAAGCATCAAATTCGAGGACGCGCTCAAAAGGCACGGTCAATGTACACGTGTCAACAAAAGAATCTCCAGCAACAAAATAGCTGTGATACCCGATGGCAAACGGCGCAGACACATTCGACAGATTCTTGGCGGTAGCGGTCACTACCAGTCCATTTGGAGTGAGGGCATAATGTAGTCCTAATCGGATGCTAAACGGATATCCATCTACAGGTTCGGTGTCAACAGAAATCGAAACTTCGTTCTCTGACTGAGCAAGGACATCCCACGTGAGCATCCGGACAAACCCGTGGATTGCATGTGCACCCGAGCGTTCATTCAATGTCAGTTCATAATCCTGGCCATCGAATTGATACCGTCCCTTGTTAATGCGACCAGGAAACGGCGCCAGGACATCGCCCTCGGCGCCTATACGGTCATCAAAATCCACATACGATGTCGTTACGGCTTGCCCATGAAGCCAAAGACCTTGTAAGCCACCACCACGCAGGGAGATCTCGGCTTTGTATCCATGCCCAGCAATTGAAATGCTCTTCATTAGAGTCCCCTTGCCGCCATCCAGGCAGCACACGCATCCAGTTTGTCGGTACCTATCCAGGACACACCAGCAGCATCCAGAATCCTCCAGCCCGCCGGAGTATCAGGAAGTCCCCAAAACCTTGACTTGATTCCCAAGTCATCGGCACGGCTAACGTAATCTGAAAGCCACTCACGGTGCTGCCTAGAGATCAAACCACTTCCAAACCATGAAATATGAGACAGCCAAGCTTCGCTGACCATCCTGAAAACGCCGGGCTGTGGAGACTTTAAGTCTTCGATACGTGCATCGATAAAGATGTTCCGTTCACGCCGAGCCGCCAGCTGCCGTATTGGTCTGTCTCCTGAAAGGACAATCTCGATCGCACCAGGGGTATAGTCCGAGCTACTGCCATGGCTAAGTAACCGTTCATATGGCTTTAGTGAGCGCTCAAGAACTGGAAGCACATCAGTGGCATTTGCCTTGATGTCAATCATCAGCTGAAAGGTCGGAACACCCGGCTGAACACTGCCGTTGCGCTGAATCCGCTCGCGCATGGGATGTAGATACAGCGCCTCAAGCGTTCGCTCTGGGCGTACGTCTTTACGGTCATGCGCCACCAAAAGCTTGCCATCCACCAAATAGATATCGGCTTCAACAGATGCAAATCCGGCATTCAGGGCATCCTGAAGCGGCCTTGTATGCTCATAGTCATTGTGTGAATGTGCCCGCAAGTGAACGTTTATCACATCAGGCCTCCTGAATGGCACGCCAACCAATATCTCGGCGGAACTGGCTGCCATCGAGGTGTATACGGTCAAGCGCTGTATAGGCGCGCTGTCGTGCCTCTTGGAAGCTGTCCCCCGTCGCCGTAACGGTCAGCACCCGTCCGCCACTGGAGACGACTGCTCCGTCATCTGAAAACCGCGTTCCCGCATGAAAAACAGCTACAGCATCGAGCTTTGCAGCATCGTCAAGTCCAGTGATGACGTCTCCGGTGCGCACGGCTCCCGGATAGCCATGAGCAGCCAAGACCACCGTTACCGCGCTTCGGCTCGAAAATGAGACGGATATCTGATCGAGACGGGCATCTACACAAGCATTAATGACCTCAACAAGGTCTGTTTCAAGTAACGGGAGCACGATTTCTGTCTCGGGATCACCGAAGCGACAGTTGTATTCAAGACACATCGGGCCATCGGATGTCAACATAATCCCAGCAAAAAGTACTCCACGATACGGGATGCCCGTTGACTTTATGGCTCGGACCGCGGGCTTGATGATGACATCGCACATGGCATCAATGTCATCTTGAGATATTCCAGGAACAGGTCCATACGCTCCCATTCCACCGGTGTTGGGGCCGGTGTCGCCCTCCCCAATCCGTTTGTGATCCTGCGCGAGCAACATCGGGACGACCGTGTCGCCATCCACAAATGCCATCAAACTTGCTTCGGGTCCCAACAGGCAGGCTTCAATAACTACCTTGTCACCGCTTACCCCAAACTCTCGGTCAAACATGATGCGTTTGATGGCATCCTGGCCTTCCAAAAGGCTAGCAGCCACAATGACACCTTTTCCCGCAGCATCTCCATCAGCTTTGATAACGATTGGAAATGTTGCCGCCGCAAGGTATGCAAGCGCTGCATCGGCGGTGTCAAACACTTCAAACGCAGCGGTAGGCACTCCAGCTTGCTTCATAAGCTGCTTGGAAAACACTTTTGAACCTTCGAGGCGCGCATTTTCAGCAGTTGGCCCAAAGATTCGCAGTCCCGCCGCTTCAAAGGCATCCACAACCCCAAGGATTAGAGGCTTTTCTGGACCAACAATCGTCAGATCAATCTGTTGATGTTGGGCGAATTGAACTAATCCAGCAATGTCCGTGACGGCAATATCTACATTTTCCGCTACCGCTGCCGTACCAGCATTTCCGGGCGCGCAGTAGACCTTACGGACATCCTTGGATTGCGCAAGCTTCCAGCAGATGGCATGTTCGCGTCCACCACCACCAATCACGAGGATCTTCATTTTGAGCTTACCTCCATATAACCGGACGTATCCTGGTCATAAAATGTCATGTCACCATCGCTGCTTTGAAACGACCTTTGCGACTCTGACTGAGTACAAAACCATGTCGGAAGTTTGATCCAACACAATCGTGGGCATGTACAGACGTGCTCGCGCCACTTCCGTGTCATAACAAACTGTCATCCGATCGTTGTGCCAGATTCTCAAAGCGTGCAAATTTCGGGATAAACGCTAGCTTTACCGTACCCGTTGGGCCATTACGCTGCTTGGCGATAATGAACTCGGCTTCTTCGGCATCGTTATAGGCATTATCAGATGCCTTTGCAGCATCTTTTTGATCATCTTCTTCAACACTTACAGCTTCTTTACGAGCATAGTAGGCTGGTCGATAGATGAAGCCAACGATATCTGCTTCAGCTTCAATTGCACCGGATTCACGCAAGTCAGAAAGCATCGGGCGCTTGTCTTCACGTTGCTCAACACGTCGAGAGAGCTGTGAAAGTGCGATGACTGGGCAGTCCATTTCTCTCGCGAGGTTTTTCAGTCCACGAGCAATCTCGGTGATTTCGTAGTTCCGGCTTTCAGCATCCTTGGATGACCCACGCATCAGCTGTAGGTAGTCAACAATGACTAGATCAAGACCGTGTTCCGCTTTCAGGCGACGGCACTTTGATCGCATCTCGAGTGCCGACATGTCGGTTGTGTCATCAATGAAGAGATTACATTTCCAAAGTCGATCGACAGCCTCGGCGAGACGCGTCCAGTCGTCAGCATGTAAGTGGCCCGTTCGAAGACGGTGCGCATCGACGCGCGCTTCCGAACACATCATTCTCTGAGTAAGAGATTCCTTGCTCATTTCGAGTGAGAAGACAGCCACGGTCTTGCCAAACAGTGCAGCATTTTGGCCCATTGTCAGGGTCAATGCTGTTTTTCCCATGGAAGGTCTTGCGGCAACGATAATCAGGTCGCCTTTTTGCAAGCCGGATGTCATGTAGTTCAGGTCAATGAATCCGGTATCGACTCCCGTGGTGACATCTTTTTCAGAGTAGAGGTGTTCAATTTTGTCGAACGTCTCAGAAAGAAGAGGTTTGAGCGGCGTAAAGCCCCCCTGCCGGCGGCGCTGACCAACATCAAGCATGAGTTTTTCAGCCTGATCGACAAGGACATCGACGTTATCAGGATCCTGATACGCGAGTCCGGCAATCTGCGAGCTGGTTTCAATCAGCTTTCGTAGAATGGCTTTCTGTTGGACAATTCGCGCGTAGTAAGTAACATTTGCGGTCGTTGGAACAAACTCACCGAGTTGCATTAGGTAGGCAAGGCCACCAACGAGCTCCAAGTGGTTTCGGCGTTGTAGCTCTTCCGACAGCGTGACAATATCGACAGGTTCGCCCTTTTCCGAGATAGCCAGCATCGCTTCGTATATACGGGCATGTGCTTCGCGATAAAAGTCATCCCGAAGCAATAGCTCACTGGCACGCTCAATCGCCGCGCGTTCACCAAGTAGCATCGCGCCAAGAACAGCCATTTCGGCTTCGATATTTTGAGGTGGTATTCGTTCCAGCATCTGTTAGAAATCACAAACCCCCGCAGGCGTCATAGCCCACGGGGGTTTGTAGAGGTGTTGTCCCCGATTAGGCCTTGTTTACAGAGACTGTAAGTTCAACGGTGATGTCGCGGTGCAGCTTGACAGGAACGGTAAATGTTCCGACAGCCTTGATTGGATCGTGCAGGTTGACCTTGCGCTTGTCAACGGCGACACCCAGCGATGTGTGGATTGCAGTTGCAATGTCAGCGGATGTGATGGATCCGAAGAGGCGGTCACCAGCACCAGCCTTAGCGGTGATTTCGATTGTCTTGCCTTCGAGAGCAACCTGTGCAGCCTGAGCGGATGACAAGAGCTTCTCAGCCTTGCGATCTTCTGCAGCAAGCTTGATTTCGAGCTGGCGAAGTGCACCACCAGCAGCCTCGACTGCCAGTGCACGTGGGAACAGGTAGTTGCGTGCATAGCCATCGTTCACAACGACAACTTCGCCCTCGCGTCCAACCTTTGCAATATCCTTGTTCAGAATTACCTTCATCTCGTTACCTCTTCCACTGAATGCCAATGACGGGTCCACCAGCACGACCTATCCCGTCGTAACCAGCAAACAATGCTGTACCTGCATTCAGACGTTTCCGCAATCGGGCATCGGCCGTAATCGCACCCGGATTCCAGACATCCAACCGGAAGTCATACCCACGGAGCGACTGGTCAAGCCCCACACCCAGTTTCCCTGCAAACAGCCCATACCTAAGCACACTGCTGTCGCTACGGATCAAGCCCTGCTGAACATCCACCCGATTGCCTTCTGTTGCATCGAATAAACCGAGGCGAAGGTAGCTGTCTGGAGCGAATCCAGGCACAACCGCATGGACATCCTGTCGAAGGCGCCCGGACTTTGTACCGTATCGCGCATCGAAGGTCAAGCCAGGTTCAGCAATCTCAGGGATGTTGATAGCAGGTTTTGCAGATCCGCCGCGCCGTTCTCCGGGTAATCGAATAGATTCAGCGCGTTTTGTGATGTCCTTGATGGAGGCGCTGGTTTCTTTGACATTTGCCACTGTAGACCTGATGTCAGCACCGAGTACGGGATCATTAATGAGTTTTTCAAGGCCCGCCACCGTGTCATCCAGCTTTTGTGTGATCTTCACAGTGTTGGCCGTGATGGCTTCCATATTCGTTACAGACCCCTTAATGCCGGCTTGCATTGAAGGATCGGTAAGCGTTGAACGAAGGTCATCTACCAGTTTTGCGATCGTACGAACTGTTTCATTTGTAGCCGCTACAGAGTCCTTTATCGCAGCTCGATTGTCAGCAACAGTGCCTTTTAGCTCCTGTGTTAAC
This sequence comes from Armatimonadota bacterium, assembly GCA_030833025.1. GTDB lineage: Bacteria > Armatimonadota > Armatimonadia > Armatimonadales > Armatimonadaceae > CAIRTT01. The sequence goes on along the minus strand of JAURHZ010000076.1, from coordinate 1,860 downwards.
CCTACTGCTTCATCGGCGACTTTCTTACCACTCTGCGCAGCCCCTCGTACATCGATGAGGAGGCCATTCGTCTGTTTTGTAAGCAGCGTCAGCTGAGTTTCTATTTTAGGAACGAGATTTGCCGTGGATGCACTGAGTTCTGCGGCATTTTTCATGATGCGTTGAGCCTGCTCGAGCGCTCCTGGTAGCTGCTCTGAAGCAAGCCTTAGGTTATGAACCGTAACCCGGATGTCTTCCTGAAGCTGTTTATCACTCATCACGCCATCAACTTTTGTGAGAACGGAATCTGCCGTGTTGACAATCCCTTCCATGCCTTTGGTATCCCGCCCAGTTAGCACGGAATTTTCATTTACCCGCTGCGTAGCGGTGCCCATCGTGACTTGCACGTATGGTGGAGACCCAATAAGTGGTGTCACGATTTCAAACTGCGTGTCGATGGCGAGTGGATACTTGTTATCAACGCGTAAAGTCAAACGGGCTTTGTTCGCTACGAGTTCGATGTTATTGACGGAGCCGATGTGTATACCAGCCAGGCGAACGGCCGATCCGATCACGAGTCCTTTCGCATCTGAAAAATCGACTTTTACATCGGTAGTTGATGCAGCAGACAGGTTTCCCCGGAGGGTTGTTATGGCATAGGTGACGCCGGCAACGGATGCCAGAACGGTCAGTCCAACCAACAAGCTCCGCTGACTGTCACGCATCGTTGTGCATTCCTTCTGGGTGCATCCGAGTTTGGATTGGTCCCGACACATCCCCAACCGTAAACTGCCTCACAACAGGGTCATTTGAATCCCGGAAAGCATCCCGTGAACCATCAAAATGAACCCTTCCACCGTATAACATAACGACTCTGTCTGCAATACGCATCACGGATGCCATATCGTGTGTTACCACAATACTTGTGACGTTTCGGCGCTCCCGTGTTTCAACGATGAGGTGATCGATGGCAGCTGCGGTGACGGGATCAAGCCCGGATGTTGGTTCGTCATAGAGGATGACATCGGGTTCGGTTGCCAAAGCACGGGCAAGGCCCACACGCCGCCGCATCCCCCCCGACAACTCAGCAGGCATCCTGCGCTCAATCCCAACGAGACCGACATCGAGGAGCAGATCCGTCACACGGCGTGCGATTGCCATCCGACTAAGTGTGGCATAACGGGCACGGAGCGGCCCCTTTCGAATTCCAAACACAACGTTCTCAAACACAGACATACTGTCAAAGAGAGCGGCATATTGGAACACAAACCCCATGCGGGCACGTATCGGATGCCGTTCGGATTCCTTAAGCGCTGTAAGGTTGACATCGTCAATAAAAACATCACCCGCTGTCGGCTCCACCAATGCCGACATGCATTTGAGCAACGTTGACTTTCCACATCCTGAAAGCCCGACCACGCAAACAAGCTCGCCGGGATTAATCGTAAGGTTGATATCCTTTAGTACGCTTGTCGTTCCATGGTCAACACATATGCCCTGGAGCCGGATCTTGACACCATTGGTTGCACTCACAGCGACAATCCACCGTTTGTCGTGAATGTAATCAAAAGGTCCGCTAAAAAAATTAATGCAAGCGAAAGGACCACCGCTCGGATGGTGCTAGACCCCACACCAGCTGCGCCACCGGTGGAGTTCAGACCCTCGTTGCAGCCGATGAGCCCTACGATGCACCCAAACACCATCGCCTTGTAAAGGCCTTCGTAAATGTCAGAGCCAGAGTGGTGCAAGGCATTCCGAATACTGGTGATGTACTGCTGGATCGAGACTCCATTTGAGGATGCAACTAAGCCACCTGCGGCTACCCCAATCAAGTCGGACAGGACGGTTAGCACAGGAAGCATCAGCGTACACGCGAGGATA
>JAURHZ010000075.1 GCA_030833025.1 Armatimonadota bacterium | reverse complement strand
CTGCTGACATGCCCATGTAAGTCATTGAACTCACTGACTCGATGTACAAAAGGGTTCTCATATGGTCCAACCGGCGGAACATAAACGTTGCTTGCCGGCTCAGATGGGCTATTCAGCGTTGCCTTCATCCGGTCGCGCAACCGCGGGGGTAACGCAAGCAAAACCGTTTTCTCAAGGCGTTCTGTTGGACGATCTCCAAGCTTAGCTTCCATTTCGCGAATCAGGTTACGAACCGTCTTTTCAATCAGAAGCGGGCGATCCATTTGTGCATAAATGCCAAACAGCATCACGTAGAGGTCTTCCTGCATCGGATCGATCGAAAGTGACCTTTGAAGGATGTCAACCGCGGTTGCAAAATCGCCTGTGCGCTTGAGATCTTTGCTCACACAGCCAAGATAGTGGACATTCCTCTCCTGATAGAAACTGCGTAGCTGTCCAAACAGTGGGTAATCAAACTCGGGCAACAAGTCTCCGCCGTACAGCCTAACGAGCTCAAGGGACGCCGCGCGCTTGTCTGCACCTGTGGATGCCTCAACACGGTCGAGGAGTGCACCGTAGCTGAGAGCTACACAGGGAGTGGTACCAATATCGATGCGCACAATAAATCGATCTGTTGTAAGTTTAGGTGCATTCGGAAAGGCAGCGAGCATCGACTTAAGACGACTTAACGTGACGCGGAGCTGATTCAGACCATCTTCGGGCTTAGCATCTGGCCAGAAATGTTCAACGATTTCAGCCCGTCTAACATCACCGCCACGCAACACCAAATACCAAGCCAATGCTTGACTAAGACGCGTTGGGAATTTGACGCCACTACCGTTGTAACACCAGCTACTGTCACCAAGACCCAGTAGCCTCCACCCCCCCGATGTACCTTGCTCGTCAATTCCATCCATTGCATCCACATCACCGTACTTACACCTAATGTGCAATACATAATTTTGACATCAGTAGTTACGTAATGGCACGCCATGTCCGCTCGTATAGATTTAACCTATACAGGTACGCGCTACTGGAGCAGCAGTGATGCCCTAGGCCACTGAAAATCATCGCTCCACCCAGTTCGTAGTGCGGAAAGGATTCCTATGGACCCTGTTAATCGCAATTCTTTCCCGGTAACACACCTTGGGAGTCATTAGGGCAATCTGTGTCATGGCGGTCACAGACGTACACTTGGCATCCAAAAGAGGAGCGGGATTCATACATCGACGTACATAGCCATTATTGCTGTCAAATAATTGAGTCAAGATTCGACAACAAAACTGCCATGTGGCCGCTACGAGTCAATGGTTAGCGCAACTGCCTTGCGGACCTTTCCAATCGCACGCTCATGCAGCTTACGTACAGCGGGTGTCGAAACGCCCAAGACATCTGCAATCTCTGCATGGCTTTTGCCAGCCACGCGCGACTCCACCACCGTTCGCTCACGTTCATTGAGCACTGAGAGTAGATCTTCCGCCGTGCTGCTATCACACGATGGAGTCACCTCAGCAGCAACAGACTCAGCGTATAAATCCAACACCTCAGCTGAATTACCCACCTTACACACCAGCCCGCGGCTAGACGCATGGCGGTGACGGTCGATGAGAATGTTAGCTACGATCCGCTTCACATAGGCGGGGTGGGGATCATTGATAGATGGAGTTCCAATGAGCTTTAGCAAGGTGTCCTGCGTAATGTCTTCACGGTCTTCCTGAGTCAGCCCGATATGCACCGCTGCCATTCCCCAAACAATACCCACGATCCTCTGTCGCAGTGCAAGTGCAGCATTCGAACGAACGCCGGCGGATGAACCCGAACGTGCTCGGGACAGCAGCTCTGCATTTGTGTACCGCTGACGAGATTGAGAGGATAAGCCAGATGCGATTCCTGCGAGACGAGACCGCATCGATGCTGAAATAACTCCATTGTTATTTGTCATCATTGGAATTACCCCTTGGATCCCGGAGGAGGTGGCGGTGGTGCCCCTGGGCCGCTCAAATCTGCAAAGGCCACGCGCGAGCCGATTGCCAACAAACATATAATAAGGGCCGTTACGACGGCCCGCGAACCTGTTCGAATACTGTTCATCATTTACCCCATCGTAAATCAAACGCAGATAAGTCAGTGTACTTGTCCAAGTATACGTCCTTTACCCGACTTGGCGTTCCAAGACCGGCAAGGTTCCATAACTTTTCGGCTTCACTAACGCGTCCCAACAAAAGCAGGACATTACACCAAGGATAGTAAAGCTCTGGGCGAACATCGGGATCCATTTCGTTCGCCTGCAAGTAACATTCGGCTGATTCCCGAAGTGTTTCAACAACGTGCGTGTAAAGATATTGCTGATAAAGCGTATAGGCTAAATTTTGCAACAAAATACTCATGCAGCGCTGCGAAACTCCATCGTCTCCAACTGGCATGTCGACCAGAGCTCGCCATAACTCAATCGCACTGCTGAGGGAATCCGGCGTTCCCATCGATGTCCATGCGAGGGCTAGACCGACCCACGCCTGAAGATATCCTTCATCAAGCGCTGCCGCCGCTTCGTACTCCCGAGCAGCGGCAACGGCATCCACGGATTCGTAAAGGAAGTGATGCGCGCGTCGGTACGCATCCACAGCACCGGGTATAAAGCTATGCGCCGGCCATATACCATCCTCTGTACGAAGTCCAAGCAGATGCGTACGAACACGCTCGTGAACACTCGCATGCACTGCACAATCGGCTTGTGGAACACCATCCGTTAAGGCATGGATTGGAAAACCGAGCGGGTCGCTATACTTTGTCACAATTAGATATACGAACCCCAACCACAAAATGTGACACCACCAAACGATACAATTTGCCATGCTTGCAAAACGGGTGATTCCCTGCCTCGATGTCAAAGATGGGCGTGTGGTAAAAGGCGTCCAATTTCTTGGTCTCCGGGATGCCGGAGATCCTGTTGAGCTGGCTGCCACATATGACCGTCAAGGGGCCGATGAGCTTACTTTTCTCGATATCACTGCCAGTGCAGAAAACCGAGGCCTCATTTTCGATATCGCCGCAAGGGTTGCCGAACAGGTTTTTATCCCGTTTACGGTCGGCGGAGGCATCTCCACGCTTGAAGATATCCGGCGCATTCTCTCAGTCGGAGCAGACAAAGTGAGCATTAACTCTGCAGCCGTTCGTAACCCCGAACTAATTCGCGAAGGAGCGGAACGCTTTGGGAGTCAGTGTATTGTTGTCGCGATCGACCCGATGAAAACCGGTAACACGCCAAGCGGATGGGAGGTGCACACGCATGGTGGACGCACTCCGACAGGAATCGATGCGATCGAATGGGCAGAACGCGTCGCAGAGCTGGGAGCTGGCGAGATTTTGCTGACATCGATGGACCGGGATGGTACCCGGGATGGCTACGATATCCCACTCCTCAAGGCTGTCACCAATGTCGTCCCAATACCGGTTATCGCCAGTGGTGGAGCGGGTACGCCTGAACATTTAGTGGATGGTATTCGCTATGGGAATGCCGATGCAGTTCTTCTGGCATCGCTTCTCCATTACGGGGAATACACAGTTGATAGTCTGAAGGACACGATGGAACGCTGCGGAGTTCCTGTAAGAAGGTTGGTAAAGAATGGTTGATGCGAATGCACTCATCGCTGCATTGCGCTTTGATGAAAATGGTCTGGTTCCCGCTATCGTGCAGGATGCCGATACACAACAAGTGTTGATGCTGGGCTTTATGAATGCCGATGCTGTGAAGCGAACACTTGAAGAAAATCGCGTCTGTTTTTGGAGCCGGTCACGCCAGAAGTTTTGGATAAAGGGCGAAACGAGCGGGATGACGCTGAGGGTAACAGCAGTCGCAGTCAATTGCGAAATGAACTCACTCTTGGTCACAGCTCTTCCCGCAGGCCCAACATGTCACACGGGGCATACGTCGTGCTACTACCGTGAGGCCATTCGTACTGAATGGACAGAGACGCAGCCTGTCATCATTTCTGCCGAAGATCTCTACAAAAAGTAGCCTATTCAAACCGTCAAATACTTGTGACTTACGTGATTTAGTGCAGGAACAAATGTGCCGCTGAGGGAACATCTCAATATGCCGCATTTGAAACTAGCAACGGTTGTTTTGCCATGCCTTTTGGCTGTAGGACTGTCACTCGCCTCCACAGCCGCAAATGTCAAATCAGACGCTACCGTAAAGGGTATCGGCTTCAATAAAGACATCAGGCCGATACTTGCAGACAATTGTATTACCTGCCATGGTCCCGACAGTGCCGCACGGCGGGCCGGGCTTAGGCTCGACCGACGCGATGGCCTGGTAGCGAAACGCATCCTTGTGCCTGGTAATCCTTCAGCCAGCATCTTGATGCAGAGAATCAATGCTCACGGAGTACTGCAAATGCCTCCTGCAAGCAGCCAGCGAGTTATCACCCGTGAACAAAAGCAAATGTTGGCAACATGGATTCGCTCCGGTGCGAACTATGAACCACACTGGGCTTACCAGCCAATCCAGCTGATCAAGACTCCAAAAGGCCCTGGAAATCCCGTTGATGCCTTCATTAATGCAGAGATTACACGGCGGAAGCTGGTTCCGGCTGGAAGTGCAACAAAGCGCGAATGGTTGCGCCGTGTCTCCCTCGACCTGACAGGCTTGCCTCCCACGCAAGAAGATATCAATGCGTTTGTCGCTGATTCATCAAAGGGAGCAAAAGAGACCGTCGTGAACCGCCTTTTGGCGAGCCCCGCTTTTGGCGAACATACCTCCGTAGCCTGGCTTGATCTCGCCCGCTACGGAGACTCTTACGGTTACCAGTCTGATCAGCTGTCGCCGACATGGCCGTACCGCGACTGGGTCATCCGCGCATTGAACACAAACATGCCATATGACGAGTTCATCGTGAATCAAGTGGCAGGTGACCTTCGACCGGATGCTACCGTCGAGACAAAACTTGGCACAACATTTCAACGATTACACCGGATGACGAACGAAGGTGGATCAGTCGCTGAGGAGTGGCGGATGGAAGGGGTTGCTGACCGAGTCAGGACCACGACAACGGCGTTTCTAGGCTTGACCTTCGAATGTGCACGGTGTCATGACCACAAATTTGATCCCATCAAGCAGCGGGACTACTACGCTCTCGCATCCTTTGTTAACAATGTGGATGAATACGGCCTCTACAACCAGAGTGACATCGTTCCTACTCCATCATTACTATTGCCAACAAATGCGCAAGAAGCAGCAATCGCTGGCGCTAAGGATCGTGTTGCTACCATTGAGAAAACTCTTAGTGAACACAAAGGCTGGTCCACAGGAGGCAAACGGATATTTTCTCCTGGTCGACCCGGCCTAACAGCGCGGTATCGCCTTGATGACCGAAATGGGACATCGTTTCCTAATTCTGCGCCTGGATACACGGAAGCTGCATCAGCTCCGCTTGGCTTAGCATCAACCAACGGAGTCAAAGGAAGCGCAATTCAGCTAAATGGTGACAATGCGCTATCTCTTGGCGGAACAGGTCGCATCGCGCGGCATGTACCGCATACGGTTGGGATGTGGTTGTTCGATGAGCGTGTTGATGATGAACAGATGGTGGTCTTCCATGGAAGCGCGGGCACAGATGTTGGTTTTCACGGTGGTGATGTAACCATCAAAGCTGGACGAGTCACCGCGAGGATGTACCGGCACTGGCCAGGCAATGCCATCGCTGTTGAAACAAAACAACGAATTAGAGCAAAGGAGTGGACGCATCTGACGGTCACCTATGATGGCTCAAGTAAGGCTGCTGGATACCGCATTTACATCAACGGAGTTCAACAAGAGACGAATGTTGTACGTGACCATATATGGAAGGGCACGGGCACGCACGCAATCAATGTCGGTGAACGCTTCCGGGAGCGTGGTTTCCGAGGCGGCAAAGTAGATGAAATCGAAGTCTATAACCGTGCACTTACTGCGACAGAAGTTTCCTGGATGTCAAGGGGGATTCCCGCTGAAGCACCAAGGATGTTGGACGAAGTCACTCCTGCGGATCAAACTGCTTATGCATCAGCCCACGATGAGGAGTCACTTGCTATAGGCAAAGAACTACAAGATGCACGATTTGCAGTGGCGGCTGCTGAAGATGGGGTGCGTGAAGTCTTGGCGATGGAAGAAATGCCAGGGCTACGTCCAACCTATGTCCTCGCGAGAGGAGCATACGATGCGCCAAAGACCCCAGACATGTTGGTCAACCGCCAGGTTCCATCCTTCTTGCAGCAGCTACGTGCATCAAAGCCAAACCGACTTGATCTTGCAAAGTGGATGGTAAGTAATGAGAACCCGCTTACCGCAAGAGTCGCTGTGAATCGCTTCTGGATGCAGCTGTTTGGGCGGGGTATTGTCGAAACACAAGAAGACTTTGGTGTACAGGGAAGCCGCCCTACGCATCCTGAACTGCTGGACTGGCTCGCGGCAGACTTTCGGACACATGACTGGGATGTTAAGCGCCTCCTCAAAATGCTGGCGCTCTCGGATGCCTATGGACGAACATCAAATGTCCCTAAACAGCAGCGACAACTTGATCCAGACAATAAGTACCTTACCCGTGGACCAAGCGGGCGTTTATCAGCGGAACAGATCCGGGATACTGCGCTTTCAATCGCCGGGCTTTTGGACCGGAAAATGGGTGGTCCACCGGTAAGCCCTTATCAACCGGGTGATTTGTGGCGTGAAACCAACTCGATGAGCCCTGCGTACCGGGAAAGCGTGGGAACCGATTTGTATCGGCGGTCCGTGTATTCAGTTTGGAAACGCACATCCCCGATGGTGAACATGCTTGCTTTCGATGCCGCAACCCGGGAGGTATGTACCGCAAGGCGACCGAGCACAAGCACACCTTTGCAGGCATTTGTTCTGATGAACGATGTGCAATTTGCTGAGGCTGCGCGCGTGTTTGCTGAGAATGTACTTGAAGTAGCTGGTCTTGATTCGGACAACCAACTGCGCATCAAACGCATGTTTTTATCGGCGACAGGCCGTGAAGCAAATGCGATTGAAGTCAAAGCACTAAGCAGTCTGTTAGATGCGCAGCTTAGGTACTTTGCAGACCGACAGGAAGATGCAAAACTTGTGGCAGCCGTCGGTAAGCATTCCGTAAACGCAAAATTGCAGCGACACACTGTAGCCGCATGGACGATGGTGGCTCAGGCGGTGCTGAACTCCGATGCCTGTGTATGGAAGAGGTAGCGAAATGACGGAATTTGATCCCCTGCGGATGACACGGCGGCACTTTCTTGGTAGCGCATCTCTTGGTTTAGGAGCACTTGGGCTTGCAGAATCTGGGGCACAGGCTGCAGGTATTCTGCGTAAACCAGCCAAAGCGAAGCGCGTAATCTATCTCTTCCAAAGTGGTGGTCCCGCTCACATCGATTTATATGATGAGAAGCCATTGCTGCGTAAGGAGCATGGAAATCAGTTGCCAACATCGGTTATAGGTCGGCAGCGACTTACGGCGATGAGCGGAAATCAAGCCAGCCTTCCGATGGCTGGGAGTGCGTTTGACTTCGCGCGTTATGGCAAGTCCGGGATGCGGCTGAGTAGCCTGCTTCCAAACATTGGCGGTGTTGCTGACGACATTTGCCTTGTCCGGAGTATGTGGACGGAAGCGATCAATCACGATCCAGCGATGACATTTTTTCAGACGGGGTCGCAAATTGCTGGGCGGCCATCGATGGGCGCTTGGGTCGGCTACGGTCTTGGATCCATGAATAAGGATCTTCCAGGTTTTGTCGTTCTAGTGACAAAAGGACAAGGCGATCAGCCACTTTATGCGCGTCTCTGGGGGAGTGGGTTCCTCGACTCTCGCTACCAGGGAGTACCGTTCCGAGCAGGTAAGGACCCGGTTCTCTATCTGAAAAATCCGGAAGGCGTTTCAGCATCATCGCGTAGAAGTGTCCTCGATACACTCGGTGTACTTCAGCAGCAGCAGAGTAAAGTCTCTAGCGACCCTGAAGTCGATGCCCGCCTCGCGCAATATGAGCTTGCATTCAGAATGCAAACAAGTGTCCCAGAAGTGACAGATTTGTCATCCGAGCCCGCAGAAACCTTCGAACTGTATGGCGAGGATGCACGCACCCCGGGAACATTTGCGGCCAACTGTGTCCTTGCGCGTCGCCTCGCAGAAAAGGGCGTTCGCTTCATTCAGCTTTACCATCAGGGCTGGGACCACCACGGTGATCTGCCAGGCAATGCTCGATATCAGGCAAAGTTGACCGATAAAGCGAGTGCTGCACTGATAATTGACTTAAAGCGCCGTGGCCTCCTCGATGACACACTGGTCATTTGGGGAGGGGAGTTTGGTCGAACCGCATACTCGCAGGGAGCGATTTCCAAGGATAATTATGGTCGTGACCATCACCCACGTTGCTTTAGTTTATGGATGTCAGGTGCTGGTATGAAGCGAGGGTTCAGCTACGGTCGTACAGATGACTACGGCTACAACCTCTTAGACCAAAGTGGCAATGTGATAACACCAACAAAGGACAAATTCGTTCCTGGTGTAGTGCACGTGCATGACCTACAGGCGACGATACTTGATCAGCTTGGAATTGATCACCACCAGCTAACATTTAGAAATCAGGGGAGGGATTATCGCCTCACCGATGTTCACGGACACGTGGTCAAAGACCTTCTATCTTAAGATGTCGTTGTGCACAGCCCTTGTTGATGTCCCTCAGCGTTCGCGATCCGTAGAGATGCTGAGGGGCAGGTGCTCGTTAGGTCTAATGCAGATTTATAACAGCTGACAAAACAAAAAAACACTTCACTAACTCGTGAAGTGTTTCAATATAGGCGGTACAGGATTTGAACCTGTGACCTCTTCCGTGTCAAGGAAGCGCGCTACCACTGCGCCAACCGCCCATGCAACGACAAACATAATACCGGCGTTATTTCGTTATCGCAATCAATGAGGCGTTTCTTTAACCGCATTCCTGTTCCAGCCTGGAACTTCCACGATTACGATTTTGCTGGTTCCGTTCGGTACACACTGACAGCCAAGGCGTGAGCTGAGCGTCAACCCTGGCGCTTCTTCAAGCTGATCGAGCTCATCATCCGTTGCTTCATTACAGGATGACGAACCATCCCTCACGATTACATGGCACGTAGCACACGCACAAACTCCGCCGCAGGTGTGTTCCAGTGCAAGGTCAAAGCCTTCGCAAATATCCAGAATAGAGCCTGGCTGTCCGGACCGACCATATGGAATCTGACTTGGATCAACCGACAACGTGTGCTCATCTCCATCCATCCTAAGGATGAGTGTGTACGGGGATGAAGGCTTGGGTGCCTGAGGGATATCAATGTATGGGTTTGTTCCTGCCACGTTTGTCTCCGTTGTTATCGAACGCTACTACGTGTTTTACCTGTGCTGTCCGCAGGCTGCCAATATTGCTTCACACAACTTTGTGACTATTTTCACGAATTATGCAGACCAGCAGATGGTTTGTACGGTTGACCTCGGTATATTAAAAGCAGGTATGGGAACCAGTAAGACTAGCAATCTCCACACATCCACGACAGACGGTCCTGGACTTCCACTCCGATGGATTTCAAGAATCGCGT
>JAURHZ010000074.1 GCA_030833025.1 Armatimonadota bacterium | reverse complement strand
CGCTTTGCGGTCCCAAACGGTGTCGTTATAGATATGCCCCTGGAGGTTTCCAAGCATCCGGGATGCAGCAACCCCTGTGTAGTCATCCACGGTGGTGTGCGGAAATGTCTGTCGCGCCCCCTGCCCCATGAAGATTCCAGTGTTGCCAACATTTCGAATCGTGCAGTGCTCGATGCGATTGTTCTTACCACCTTCCATGTAGACGCCGATGCCACGGGATGCCTCAAACGTAATGTCATTAATGGTCACTCCAGCTGCATTTTCAATACAGACAAGGGGTGTATCCAAGGTGGATACCTCGATGGTAGATGTCATCGAAAGTGGTTGTTCAGGCCAAATGTAGAGCTTTCCGGATGTTCGGTCTAGATACCATTCTCCGGGTTCATCGATTTCTTGGAGGATGTTATGCGCGATGTACTGCTGATACGGCTGGCCAGAGCCAAGCCCATAAAGGTGAGGTTGGCGCAGTGTAATCGTCTTCTTCGCCGGGTTAATTTCTTTGATGTTTAGATAGTCATCCGCAAAGCCATAGTTGAACGTGCCTTGCAGCCAGACATCGGTTTCACCCACCCAGCTAGCGTGGCGTGGGTCCGTGTAAGTGAATGTCCCACCACGCTCGGTGTAGTCTCCCGTCCGCGGGATAGAGCCCGCATCGATGACCTTGCCAATCAACACATTTCCACTGTTCGGGTAACGAGCCAGCGTTTGCGGTTTTGCATCGATGAACAGCTCGAGCGGAGCGGTCGGGACGCTGATGGAGTGTCCGTATTGCCGGTGCGCTCCGTAGTCCTTTATGCTAAGCGCTTTAAGATCCGCCACCAGAATATGCGGAAGTGACTCGTTGCGGATACGCTTGTCGCCTGTCACAGCAGAGACCTTTTTAAAGGATGTCACAGGAATACGCGCAGCTCCGGTTATGTGGACATCGGCGTTTGGCTCAGCCCGCAGCGTTAAGTTGTTGTGTACCTTACCGAGTTCAAGCGGTTTAGCACGCTGATAGGTGCCGGATGCAAGCCAAATCGTGGATTTTGAAGTGTTTGCTATGCGCGACAAGGCGATGTCAAGCGACCGGATTGGCTGGGTCCTTGTGCCAGGATTCCGGTCATCTCCAGTAGGTGAAACATGGATATCCTTCGCTTGGAGCGGCGTGGCAAGCACGGAAACAAAGGCGACAGACAGCAGGAGTGTGCGAAACATAGGGCATCCTAGCAGATGGAAGTGCATCCCGGGAGTGATGACGCATGCCGTGCTTTTGGTAGACTCATAACACGGCGTGTGTTTTGCTTGCGATGCTGCAACAGACCACGCATTGAGGTACTCCAGAGATGGCATTTGAGCGTATTCCCCACTTTGTCGGCACACCCACGCGCAAGGACTTCTTGCAAGCAGCGGGTGCGGGCTTCGGCTCGCTTGCGCTCGCCGGTATCTTCGCCGATGAAGCCAATGCCACTCAAGTCATCACGCCCAAAAAGGGCGCTAAGGCAAAGCGCGTCATCTGGCTGTTTATGAATGGTGGGCAGTCACAAGTTGACACTTGGGACTACAAGCCACAGCTCGCAAAGCTCGATGGCCAAGAACTCAAAGGCTTTGACAACACAACGGGTTTCTTTGCTGACAGCGTTGGGCCTATCATGAAGAGCCCCTTTCAGTTTGCCCAGCAAGGCAAGTCCGGCACGTGGACGAGCGAGATCTTCCCTGAGATTTCCAAGCACGTGGATGACATGGCGTTTATCTACTCCTGCTACACCGAGACGAACAACCATTCCCCTGCGCTCTTTCAGATCAACACGGGCTTTAGCCGGATGGGTTATCCAAGTGTTGGCGCGTGGGTGACCTATGGTCTTGGCACGATGAATAAAAGCCTTCCGAGCTTTGTGGTGATGGTAGATACGCTTGGCCGTGGTCTCCCAAAGGGCTATGCGCAAAACTGGGGATCGGGTTTTCTACCAGGAGTATTTCAAGGGACAGGGCTTCGGCACCAGGGCCAGCCGATTGATGACCTTCAACGAAAACAAACCGACACGGCACAGCGCGCACAGCTGGATTTGCTTGGCAAATGGAACAAAGCGCATCTGCAAACAGCCGGTCAAGACCCACGGCTTGCAGCTCGGATTGAGTCTTTTGAGCTTGCGTACCGGATGCAAATGGCGGCTCCAGAAGCCCTCGAGATTGCAGCGGAGCCACAGAGCATCCGCGATATGTACGGCGTTGACCGCAAGGAATGTGGCCACTTTGCACGCCAGTGCCTGATGGCGCGGCGTCTTGCTGAGAAGGGCGTGCGGTTTATTCAGCTGTACTCTGGTGGTGAGGAAAACGAGAAAAGCTGGGATGGCCATACCGACATCGCGGGAAACCACCGAGGCTTCGCGGCTGAAACCGATCGGCCGATAGCGGCACTGCTGACCGACTTAAAGCAACGCGGGATGCTGGAAGACACGCTGGTGGTCTGCTGCGGAGAGTTTGGGCGTCTACCACTGGTGCAACGCGGCGGCACGGGCCGTGACCATAACCCGCATGCGTTTACTTGCTGGATGGCGGGTGGCGGTATCAAGGCCGGTGTGCACCATGGGGAAACCGATGAGCTTGGTCACAAAGCGGTCAAGGACAGAGTGTCCATTAATGACCTCCATGCGACAATCTTGGCGCTGCTTGGTATTGACCATACACAGCTCACCTACCACTTTAATGGACGAAATTTCCGCCTAACGGATGTGGCTGGGAATGTGGTCAAAAGCATCATCGCGTAGTGGCAATATGTATCAATAAGAATGAACAAAAATCTACTAAATACATTAATAGTTAAAGACGACACTAAGAGTTTTTAACGACTTACTAATATTAAATATGATGTTTTAGAGCAGAAGCAAGCTTTGCTCCAAGCAATGCACTGCCTTCGACATTTGGATGCAAGGGACCGTCGTACCAGCCAGCCGTATCAATAAATGCGACACGCTTGTCACCTAGCTTTTGACGCGCAGCGATGGCATCACGAATAGCATCCCGATGCGTTCCATTGAACGGACACAAACCTATTATTTTTGCGTTGCGGTATGCCGCTCTAATCATTCCAAGGTATTGGGAATAATGGGTTATGTACGTTGCTTCGGGAATCGATGGCTCATTGGTGCCTTGATTCACAACCACGATGTCAGGTTGCCATGCATCCCGCGGGCATCCCGCATAAAACGCATTGAAGGCTTTTATCGCGCCAGGGGCATCCCCGCTCCCGGTACGCAATAGTCCCGTCGCACCAAACCCAACCTGCCGATATTCCGCACCAAGCAAAGCCGCTGTCCGGCCAACATAGGACATGCGGGCATCCGAGAGCCATGGCCACGTAAATGGCATCCCAGGATCAACACCCGCATGCCCTTCCTGAACGATGACTCCCTCCGTGATGCTGTCACCTAGAAACTCCAATTTCAGTTTAGGGTTCAGCCAGGCATCCAAAGGGCGGTGGAATTTCCCGTTATCGGCGAGGGAAAATCCGGTGAGCGTCACACTTGCAATGAGCGGATGATTCCAGCGACTTTGATGCTCATCCAGGCCGCGAACCATTACTTGGACACGGTGCTCACCAGCTCCAAGCCCATGGCCAAGCAGAACCACTTTAGAAATCTCGGCTTCCTGCCAAGGCTGATCGTCTATCTGCCAGGCCAAGGTTGGAAAAGGTGCCTGATTCAGAGAGATGTCGAAATGTGCAGCAATCCACACTCCAGAGAAGCGCGTGTACACATAGCTACCACTGTTGACAGTGATGGCCCGGTCCCGGCGACGCCGGTCCCACCGCCCATAAAACACACTTTCTTTCGGGAGAACCGGCCGTTGATCGTACATAAATGCATCGTATCAAGCGAACGCGGAGTGCTTGGAGCTATCTATGCGCGGATGGCTTAGCTAACGGTGTTTCGCCTACAAACGCTTTCGGGACCACTGGGAAGCAATCACCTGATGTGCACTTGATCGTTCGATCTTTCGCACTTCGCCACGGGGCGGCACTCGCAATACCAAGGCCAATCACTAAGAATAAAAGCAGTGCAAAGCGTTTCATGTGGTTCTCTTTCACCCTATCAGAGGATTACACACGCGACACAGGTTCAAAAACCGGTATGTCTTAGAATAAACGATGCCCAAACCCGCAACAGATCGCCTAAATGTTCTTCCGTACGATGCCATCACCCTCATAGATGGTCCCCTAAAGCGGATGCGAGACACGATCAAGGCCGACCTTTTGCGTATTCCAAACGATGACCTCCTCAAAGGTTTTCGTAAGCGCGCTGGACTCGCAGCGCCCGGCAAGGATCTCGGCGGCTGGTACACCGATGACACATTTCATATCTTTGGCCAGCTCCTCTCCGCGTTGGCGCGCTTTGCCGCATCCGACCACGATGCCGCCTGCCGGGGCAAGCTCGATGCCCTTATCCGTGGGTGGGCCGCCACGATCCGCCCGGATGGCTACTTCTTCTACTCAGACAAACCCAACACGTTCCACTACACCTACGAAAAAGTGGTCGGTGGACTTGTCGATGCCATCGTTTTCACAAAGAGCTTTGCAGCGAAACGCCATCTCGCAACAATCACCAACTGGGCCGAGAAAAACCTTGACCGGTCACGCCCATATGGCGCTGACCCCGCCGAGTGGTACACGCTTTCCGAAAACCTCTACCGCGCCGCGGATGCCACAAACGACGAACGCTACAGACGCTTTGCCCGCATTTGGGAGTACACAAAGTACTGGGATGCCTATGCGTATAAACAAGACATCCACACCCTAGCCCCGAGTTATCACGCTTATTCACATATCAATACCTTGTGTGGAACGGCAATGGCTTACAGCAACAGTGGAAAAGCATTATATTTAGCAACATTAGTCAATGCATATGAATATTTACAATCTAAGCAATTTTACAGCACCGGTGGCTATGGCCCGGATGAAGCCCTGCTCCCTCTCACTGAGCGACGAGCAAGGGTAGAAACCACCCATAACACCTTCGAAACCCAGTGTGGAACGTGGGCAGCATTTAAGCTGACACGCTACTTGCATCGCTTCACTGGCAAAGCAAACTACGCAGATTGGACGGAAAAGCTGATCTGGAATGGGCTAGCCGCGAGCATTCCCACAGCCCCGGATGGCCGGGTCTTCTACTACGCTGACTACAACCCCGGCCTTGCGATCAAGACGCTTTACGGTGCGCCGTACCCTTGCTGTGCGGGTACGCGTCCGATGGCCGCCGCGGATTTGCCAGCCCAAATCGCGATGCTGTCTGCCGAAAATGAGCTCTGTATCCTTCAGTTCATCCCATGCAGCATCAAACTCAAAACGGGAACGCTTCGTATCAAGACAGACTTTCCCGCATCCGGCAAAGTAACCCTTTCTTGGTCTGCAAACTCCGATCAAAAGCAATACATCAAGCTCCGACTTCCAGCGTGGGCTCGTGAACGACTAGCCATCATCAATGCCAATACACGCCGGGTTGTCCCAACGAGCATCGACAAAACAAACGGATGGCTGCTCCTCAAAAGCCCCATCGAACGGGATGTCACCCTTGAAATGACGCTTCCCCTTCGGTTGAAAACTGAGGCCTTCGATACGCTGAAGCCATTCCCCGTTACATTAATGTACGGACCGCTTGCGCTTGCAATTCGCTCTGAGCGGCCGCTTGTTCCAAACATTACGTCGCTCCGGCCGTCGGATGGCGAAGCGCTGACCTGGCATGTCGCCGGGCACCCGGATGCCCTTGTCCGCGCATTTCATCTCATCCCAGAAGGTGAACCCTATCGCCTCCTCCTAGACCCAACCGCCAAGCAGCAAGTCCATCACACGCAGCTTCGCTACACCGGACAGTGGCAGAACCCTAGTCCGTGGCACTTTACAAACGAAATCGGGGCGAGCGTTTCGCACACATTCACTGGCACGGGAATTACTTGGCTTGGCTACCGCTTTGATGATGGTGGCTATGCAGATGTCACTATAGATGGCAAACCAGCGCCAACACCGAGAACTGATCAGTTTGGCCCAGGCCGTCAGCTTCCATTTGCGTATCAGATCACGGGGCTGCCCCGTGGCCCGCACACCATCACCATCCGTCTCGCCCCTGGAACGCCCCCCGGCTCCAAAGACCACTTCCTAAACATCGCCGGCTTCGAAATCATCGACTAACCTCTGCTACAATCGACGCCATGCGCACCCACATCAAAGTCTTTATCCTCGCCGGGCAATCAAACATGGTCGGCTCGGATGCACACGCTAATCGCATCGATTCCTACCCAAGCTACAAAGGTGCGGGTGCACTACAACCCGATGTCCGCTTTACAAGCCTGCCAGACCTCCCAAAGACTGGTTTTCAAGGCTGGTCTCCGCTTACCCCAAACGATGCCTTCGGTCCGGAAATCACCTTTGCGCGGGCAGTGACCAAGGCCACTAAGCAACCCATCGCGATAATCAAATCCGCCATCGGAGGCACAACAGCCGCCTACGATTGGAACCCCGATGCTCCCGAACAGGGGCAAAAGCTCTACCCGCGTACACTCGAGCTCATCCGCGGCGCCATCAAAAACCTGACAGAGCAAGGCATTGCGTACCAAATCGAAGGCATTCTCTGGCACCAGGGCGAGAATGACATGCTGGACCGCAGCATCAATGGAAGTTACGCCGCAAACCTCACACGCATCATCAAGCAGTTCAGGACAGACCTCGGCCTTCCTAACCTCACGTGGTACATGGGCGAGGTCAGTACAAAGGGCATTTGGGGGATGGACAATCGCGCAAACCTGGCCATCCTGCGCGCTCAGGAGCAGCTAGTCCTCGACTCCGACAAGCATATAACATTTGTCCCGACCAGCCATTTGGCATTCGATGTAATGGGTTCGGGTCAGCCACACTACCACTTTGGCACGCAGGGGCAGCTGCAAATGGGGGATGCATTTGCCGATGCCTACCTCGCTGCAATCGGCAAGAAAACACGCCCAAAGGCGATGCGATTTCGGCATACGCTTCCCGTCGGATGCACTATTCGGTTGGTGGTGATCGCCGGGCAGCGCAATAGCGAGGGCGAGGATACGTTTGTTCGGGACCTAAACGCATCGCCAACCTCGGCAAAGCTCACGGCACCACAGCAGAATGTTCTCTTCCGTTACTCCATCGGGGGTGGAAACCAAGTTTCTTCTGACTGGGAGCCGCTTCATGTCGTCAGTAAACTCGGAAACTTTGGTCCAGAGCTCAGCCTTGGCGTAACGCTACGTGCGCAGCTCCCGGCAACCGATGGCCTGGCAATCATAAAATTCACCCACAGCGGTGCCCAGATCCCTGACTGGTCCCAAGCCGGTTCTGCGGAGTCACAACGAAACCTCTACAAGCCCCTCCGCGACTTCATCATTGCCGCGATCAAGGACTTGGAAAAGCGTGGATATGTCGTAAATGTCGATGCCCTCTTCTGGCATGCGGGCGAAAATGACACGTATTTTGGTCCGTATGTGCGGGGTTACGCTCAGCGGCTAAATGCATTCTTTACTCAGCTACGCAATGACATCCCAGCCCCGGGCATCACGTTCTACGTCTCAAAACAGCACCCTAAAAGTCCATGGGTGAATATCGAGCAAATGAACCGTGAGCTGGATACGCTCGCAACCACAAAGGGACAATACAAAACCGTTGTTATCAACACAGACCAGCTACCGCACGGCAAAGTCCACTTCGGCACCGATGGCATCATCGCGCTAGGAAACGCTTACGCGGCCGCGTACAAAACCCGGAACACTGGCAACAACTAAAGGCTGTAAATCCGGTTCTTGATGTCGGGCCACTCGGTATCGAGCATCGAGAACCAAACCGTATCCCGGTTCTGCCCCTTGACGACCATATGCTGGCGGAATGTCCCTTCGTACGTAAAGCCGTAGCTCTTCGCCGCGGCTGCGCTGCGGACATTCATGTGATGGCACTTCCACTCGGCGCGCCGGAACTGCAGACTTTCGAAAATGTGCGTGAGCATTGTGCCAGTCACACGTCTTGATATGCCTTGTCCTTGAACATCCGGGATATACCAAATCGTCCCGAGCTCACAGCGTCGGTCCCCCTCGGAGATTTCCATGATGCGTAGCTGGCCAACGGGCTGAAATGCACCATCATGCGAAAGCTCTACCGTCAGCACGACGCCGGTTGGGTCATCGACAGCACGCTGCATCCACGCCTGAAATGTATCGATATCCGGGAATGGCCCCCAGTGCATCCAGCGCCAAATCAGTGCATCACTATCGGCTCCGTGGGATGGCGAATACAACGCTGGCGCATCGGTTTCGGGGTTCGCTAGGCGTATCCGGATGTCTCCAATTTCGATATCTGCCGGCCAGATCCGTTCCTTCATCGTCATGTCGTGCTAAATCCGAAGCAGCCATGCGACGAGCTTGCCCGGCTCCCAACAGTTGACGACTTGCTCCTTGGTAAGGCCGGCGCGCCGGGCCATTGCGAGGCCGTACGGCAGCCAATCAAAGTGACTGATGGAGTGTGCATCCGCATTGATACTGAACTTTGCGCCCTTGCTTGATCCAATGCGCACCCACTCATCGCATAGATCCATCCGCTCCGGACCTGCATTGATCTCGATGGCTACATTGTGCTTGATTGCGGCATCGATGACCGCGTTCATATCGACTGCATAGCCCTCCCGTCGACCGAGGAGGCGTCCCGTCGGGTGGCCTAGAATGCGGGTTTTCGGATGCGCGATCGCAGTGCACATCCGCTCCGTCATTTGCGCTTCGGTTTCCTTGTAGCGGATATGCACGGATGCAACCACATAGTGGAGCTGGCTCAAGATTTCAGGCGCACAGTCAAGGCTACCATCCTGCAAAATGTCCGCCTCAAGACCCGCTAGGAGAGCAAAATCTTGTTCAGCATAGGCGATTTGCAGCGGTGCGAGCTCTTCAAATTGGGCGGTGTGCCGCTCGGTCGTAAGTCCGCGTGCAACTGTGAGGCTTGCACTGTGATCTGTGATGCCAAGCGTTGACCAACCGCGCTTTATCGCTTCATCGGCCATTTCGGAAATGGAGTTTCGTCCATCCGACCAGGTTGTGTGCTCGTGCAGCTGAGCCGTAAAATCTTGGAGCGTTACGAGGCGCAGTTCGCCTCGCCCTACACGGGCGGCATCGTCGATGTGGTCACGAATTTCGGGGTCGATGAACTGAAACTCTGCGGCACGGAAGAGCGCCTCTTCGGATGCAAACACATCCGCAAATCCATTTGGAAGCTGGGATGCAATCCATTCGACAAACGGTTCTGGGCCGGTTTCCGTAAGAAGAACATTCCCGGTGATAGTCGGAACCAGCGAAAAGTGGACTGGCATTTCATCAATAATGCCAGCAACAGCATTATTTGCCGCGACAGATGGCTCGGAATCAAACCAGCCTTGAGCGAGGAGTGCATTTACGGCTGCACCAAGGTCATCCCCGGCAACAACAAAACGGACACAGGAAAGCGTGTCCATCCCGCGGCGGGCCTCCCCCGTGAGCTGGACATCGGACACACATCCGCTCGCCAGAAGTACCCGGCTGACGCGCGCAGCAAATGGCAATGCCTTCCAAAGCGGGACACGGCTGCCGATACGCCGCCACGCCCCGA
>JAURHZ010000073.1 GCA_030833025.1 Armatimonadota bacterium | reverse complement strand
CAAGCTACCATCCGTGAAAATGCTGGATGAACAACCACGCTGGTGTTTTTTTATGAGCTGGGCAGAGCTGACATTTGAGAAAAACTCTGATGTTGCTATTCGCGAGCTTTATGCATCCCCAAGGCTAGTCCACCAGCGTGACCTCCCTGATTTCCGCGTACGCTAAGTATGTTAGTGACCCCGGATTCGGTGCATCCACTGGATGCATCCCCTCTCAAAGAGTATTCGGAGCCGATATCTGGGAAGTGGCTGATGTGGCTGCCTCCCATCGGCTGGTTATGGAATCACATGCGGTGGCAGCGCTGGGCTGGCCCAATCAGGTCCCGCCATGAAGCAACACTGCGTGGGCGGCAAGAGATCCCGCTTGAAACATGGGGAGATGACGCCCATCAGGCAGTAGCCACTCATATCCTGGCCATCATCGATGACAACTTTGGCTGGCCAAACACACGCTTTGTGCCATGGGACCCGGTTTGTGTAGCGATGTGGGCTTACGAGGATGGCTTGGATGACATGGCCGCAGTCTCTGATATTGAGAAGGCATTCGGAGTGACATTTACCGATGATGAGTGGCTCAGAATGTATGGGGGAACGCTTGCAGAGCTCATCGATGTATTACTGCTGAAAGCGGTAAGGTGACCATGCGATTCAGGTTCTCGATGCTAAGTGTTCTCTTTGCCTTGCTTACATATGCATGCGGTTCGAGTGCTTTTCGCCTGATGTTCAGTGGTCAAACGTTGCTTGGTAGGGGTGCATCGAGAATGGTTGCATCTACCAACGACATGCCGTTCTTACTCCCGATCTTTGTGATTTTGATGCTAATCTTTGGTTTTGCCACGTTTTGGACCGCCACAAACGATGTCGAGTAGCCCCTAAGCAACCTCGCTAGTCTGGCATTTCCATCACTGGCATACAATGTCAGCGACTTACTGATTCGAGCCTGGAGATTTGGCATGCGATTTCGATTTTCAACGATGACCACTGTGTTCGGGCTGCTCACCATTGGCTGTGGATTCAATGTCTACTCAATCATCACCACTGGGGAGATGTCGATTGGACGCAGCTCTCGCCCGATGTACGAGCGCCTCAATCCGGGTCAGATGTTGGCGCCACGTCCAGGTGAAATCGTGCTGAGGCAGTCAGAACTCCCAGGCTTACTCCCAATCATGATCGTCCTTGTTTTGGCGTTTGCGTATGCGACATATTGGTCATCGCAAACGGATGCCTGAAGCCATTTACGAAGTGACAGGAGCGGTCGTCAATTGTTTGGAACCTGAATTACCTGCCAGCTTAGTGCCATTCAGAAGGAACCCTGCCAGAGGAATTCTCGCGACGACGTGATGGTGGAACAAGAGACAAATGCCAGACGTCAACCCGACGATAACCGGGTATTCTATCGACCAATGTAGGTGCGTCGATGCCAAGAGCGAATGTAGCACAACGATTACCGGCATGTGGATGAGGTAGAGCGTGTAGCTGGCATCCACAAAGTACTTCAGAACAGGGGCTGGTTTTGCCAGCTGGTTGAACATCGCGATCACAGCAAGTGCGACAGCGAGCGCAAAGTACTGTTGGATCGTCTCTCCGAGGACGTAGTGGATGTCGTAGAAGTGCAGGGATGAAGCCACTAAGCGCATCCCGAGGGCGGAAGCAAAGATCACCAGGCTGCCGCGAAGCGTAAGTGCCGCTGTAAAGACATCCATTACACGATGCAAAAGCAGTCCCAAAACGAACACCGGTAAGTACATTAAGAGGTTCTTGAAATGGAGAATGACGAACATTTCAGGGAAATACTTGCCACAAAGAGAAACCGCTACCACCATCGCACCAGCGGTTGCGAAAAGCACTGGCCCCAGCATCCAAAGGCGTGTACGGTTTAGGAATGCTAGTTTGTCGATGACCATCAAGAAGATTGGCGACAGAGCGTAATACGCAATCAGGTTACCGACAAACCACAGAGGTCCAAGCCACTGGCCATTGATGACATAGGAGGCGATGTTTGTGTCGAACTGCCATGCGTTGGACAGCTGATTCATGAGGGTGTTTGCGGTAAACCCGACAAACAGCATCGGAATCGCCAGACGGGAGATCCGTTTCCAGGCCGATGTCTTCGATGTATCTTTGGCAGCAACCAGGGCCACGAAGAATCCAGAGAGCAAGTAAAAGGCGTGCATCCGGAACAGGTGAATACCATCGGTGATGGCGTTAAACACTTGGTGCGTGCTTTCCGCTTCGATACGCCAGCCGCCTCCTGTTTTAAACAGTAGGGCACCATGGTATACGACACCAACCAACATCAAGACGGCACGAGCCAGATCCAAACCATACATTCGCTTCAAAGGGGACGCTCCGCGAATAGATTTTGTGCGTAATCAACACACCTACAACACCAAGTGCAAGAATAAATCCAAACATGTACCGACTCTTGTCTTATTACGCAACAAGGTTTCACTTAAGTGAATTCCTAGCATTTTTGCGTGCTTTGTAATGCGGTACGTAATATTGACATATTCGTTTGGCGCTTGCGCGACGGACGCGGTTGGTCCGTGCCAGATAGAATACAGGTGGATTTATCAGGCATCATGGAGCTGAGAGCATGAACATCATCGGTAGCATTTTGGCAGTTACTTTTTCGAGCATCGTCTTGTCCGGCAGCACTTTGCACCACAGCGAAACGCGAAAGCCCCCCCTCGATGACACACTGAGTGTGCAGTTGAAATACGACGCCAAAGCATCGGCGACGTACAAGCTCGGCTACCGCCCGATGGCTAATCCCCTCTCATCCGACAAGCCTTTCCTGATAAACAAGGAGCCTGCGTACAAGGGCAAAGTGCAGTATGGAACGCTTCGTATCGGAAATGGTCCACGGGCATTGCATAGCGTTGCCCTAGATGCCATCTCGGATAGCGAGTGGAAACTGTATTTCGATGCGAATGCAAACGGCGACCTAACCGATGATGGCGGGGATGTCTTTACCGAGCGTAAGCAGGTCGATGACCTTCGCAATCAAACCAAAAAGGCCTATGCGTCTGGGGATTGTACAAAGGTCCGCGTTTCGTATGGGACACCCAAGTCAGAGTCACACTCGACAATGACATCCCTTTCTTTCTACAAGTATGAAGGTAGCCCTGGGGTGCAGTATTACGACCCTGGCGCATACATTGGCGATGTCACGATCAATAATGTCAAGGAAAAGCTGGTCATTCAGGATGCCACGGGCGAGCACATTTTCACGCGTACGCCGACGGGGCCAGACACTCCGATTTGGGGATACCTCAAAGCAGATGGCCGTAATCGTGCCGATTTTATGAAGCCAGTTCCGCTGGGCAATGGTGTGTATCAGTCATCGTTTTCAACGGATGGCAGAAGTCTGAAATTGACTCCAACGACGGAGCCAGCTCAGGTTGTTGGTTTACCAAAGGCTGCCCCGCGTCCTCCCCTTCTCGCGGATGGCTCGCCTGCACCTGATTTCACATTTGTCCGTATCGATGGCACGAAAGGTAAGCTTTCGGACTTCAAGGGCAAGGTCGTTGTCCTTGACTTTTGGGCGACTTGGTGTGGTCCGTGCATGATGGCGATGCCGCACCTAGAAGAATTCTGGAAGGCGAACAAGAATAGCGACAAAGTGACCGTGCTGGCGGTCTGCGTGTGGGATGAAGAGGATGCCTACAAGAAGTGGGTACCTGCAAATAGTGGCAAGTACACATTGCCATTTGTGTTTGATCCCGCGGCACAAAACAATGCCAATTCCATCGCGAAGAAGCTGTATCAAGTCTCCGGGATACCGACTACTTACATCATCGATGCGAATGGCAATGTCGCGGCATCTTGGGTTGGCTATAAAGAGAACGACACCCGCATCGAAGATACCGTCAAGAAGCTTCTGAAGTAGGGGAAAAGCCATGTTGCCAGTTGCCTTGCTTGCGTTCATCGCTTGGCCGTTTTTTGCTGGACAATCAGATTCCATAAAAGCGGAGGAACGCGTCTGGTTTGTGTCGCCAAGCGCTGGGGCAACGGGCATCGGAACCAAAGCAAAGCCGTTTCGCAGCATCCAACAGGGTCTTGAAGCGGCTCGCACTCATCCGGGACACGATACGGTTGTTTTGCTGGCAGGCACGCATTCTCTGGATGCTCCTATTCGGCTAAACGGCTCCGACAGTAACCTGACGCTGCGTGGCGAGGCTGGCAAGCGCCCAGTGATCTCCGGTGGGAATGCAATTACCAGCTGGCGTATCGTTGAAAATGGTTGGTGGGTGGCGAAAGTAGCATCCCCTGTTCAGCAGCTTTACATCCATGGCGATGGAAAACCAGATGCAACCGCTAGGCGCTATCGTCCGCGATTACCAAAGTCAGGTGCCTACACGATTGCGGGAAATCTTCCGCCAACTGGTACCGGGCATGATGCCTTGCAATCCCAAGCTGGGACATTCAATCCAGAGTGGCACAATCAAGCGGACATTCAGGTAAACATTTTCCAGATATGGACGATGGCCAAGTTGCCCCTGCAGCCCGGTGGAATCGATAGCAAATCGGGCCGGATTCAGCTTGCCGGCGCCACACATGGAACGGTGAACTATGCGAATATCGCCGCAGGCAGGCGCTACATCATTGAAAATGTGTGGGAAGCGCTCTCCGATCCCGGTGAGTTTTACTTTGACCGGGAAGGAAGAGAGGTTCTTTACATCCCGATGCCCGGTGAGAAGCAGAACAAGGTAACGGCAGTTGCACCGGTGATTGACCAGCTTCTCATTGCAAAGGATGTCCGTAACCTAACGCTCGAAAATCTTGCATTTGCCCACACTGCGTATTCATTGCCCGGTAAGGGAGACAATTTTCCACAGGCTGAGATCCACCTCTCGGCAGCCCTGACATTTACGGAGTCGAATAGGATTACTATCAATGATGTCGAGGTGCGTAACACTGGGGCGTGGGCCCTTGATGTATCGGATGGGTCATCGGATGTAAGCATCAGCAAGTGTAAACTCGTCGACCTCGGTGCGGGTGGCATCAAGGTGGGTGAAACGAGTTACCGAGCGGATGCGATGGAGCAAACGCATGGCATCACGATTCAGGACACGCTGATCGCTCATGGTGGGCGTATTCATCCGGCAGCAGTCGGCATTTGGCTTGGGCATGCGCATCATAATGTGATTGATCATAACGACATCACTGACTTCTACTACACGGCTATCTCTCCAGGGTGGAGCTGGGGATATGAGCCAAGCGGTGCGCATCATAATGAGATTTCGTGGAATCGCATCACCAATATTGGCCAGTCGGTACTAAGCGACATGGGCGGAATCTACACGCTTGGCGTGAGCCCGGGAACGGTTTTGCATCATAACTGGATCTCTGACATCCAGAGTGTTGACTACGGTGGCTGGGGCATTTACTTTGATGAAGGCTCAACGGGAATTGTTGCCGAGAACAATATTGCCGTACGGACCACGAGCGCGCCATTTCATCAGCACTACGGCAAAGACAATGTCGTTAGGAACAATATTCTTGGATTTGGTATTGAGGCTCAGCTGATGCGAACGCGGCCAGAGCCGCATTTGAGCTTCACGATTGAGCGGAATGTGGTGATTTGGTCGGATGGTCCCCTGCTTGGATCAAACTGGTCTGGTGAGCCAGGCAAAAACTTTCTGGTGAGTAAGAACATTTACTGGAACACCAAAGGTGTTGATCCAAAGCTACCTCCGGGTGATGCATCCAGCCTTGTCGCCAATCCAAGATTCAGGGATGTTGCCAAAGATGATTTCCGTATCGATGCAGATTCGCCCGTGAGCAAGGTCGGATTTGTGCCCTTTACGCTCGATGCAGCTGGTCGTCGAAATGTGAAACCTTATTCCGTTCAAGTTCGTCGCGCGTGGCCAAGCAGTCGCGAGAAATAAGTCACGAACATTTGATGCTGGGAAACTCGATAACTGCTTACAATGCTGCTTGGATTGCCTAAGTCAATTGATGGATAAATGTTCCAGCGAAAACAGGAGCACTTTCATCCATCTTTAATACTTAGTTGCTAGGGTGATAAGTATGAAAAAGGTACTTGTCTTCACCCTTTTGGCGATGTCGGTTCCGATTACGTTGCTGGCATCCCGCGCAGGTCAGCCGCAGTCAAAAACCGATGCTGTTGCAGAGGTCTTCAAGCCCTTTGCACCGAGTGTGAAGACACGGGCATCTGAGACGCAGTTCTTTGTCGAATCGGATGGCATGCCGGACCACAGGCTGATGGTTGGGATCACGGCTTGGCAACAGCAAGTCCCGATTCCGCAGCGCTATACCGGCTCGAATGCGTGGCAGTTTCCGCTAACTCCTGTCGTCGCTGAAAACCCATTGTCTGCTAAGGACCACTTCTTCCGCGGAGCGATTGCAATTGCAGCGAATGGCGTTCCGATTTTTAATCCCATCAAGAACGATGGCCGTACAGACACATTTTTGGCTGGCGAGCTGGATGAGTTCGGTGGGCATTCGGGTCAAGCGGATGACTACCATTACCACATCGCGCCTCTTCATCTTCAAGAGAAGATTGGCAAAGGGAAGCCTGTTGGTTATGCCCTTGATGGCTACCCTCTCTATGGGCTTACGGATGCAGATGGCTCGGTTCCAAAGGACTTAGATAAGTTTAATGGCCACAGTCACGGGACACTGGGCTATCACTATCACGCGACTAGGGGCTATCCGTATATCAATGGCGGTTTTCACGGTCAGGTAACCGAGCTAGGTGGGCAGGTTGACCCGCAGCCTCGTGCGATGGGTGTTCGACCGGCCACACCTCCCCTGCGTGGAGCAAAAATCACTGGGTTTACGAAACCCAAGCCTGGAGCATATTCGCTCACCTACACCGTAAGTGGTGAGACCCGGCGCGTTGATTATTCTGTCGAATCCGATGGTAGCTGGCTGTTTAACTACATCGATGGCCAAGGCAATGGTGTCAAGGAGTATTTCCAACCACAGCGTGATCCTGGTCAGGGTGGCGGCGGGCGGCGTGGCCAAGGCGGTGGCGGTGGAGGCCAAGGCGGTGGTCAGGGCGGCGGGCGCCGCGGCCAAGGTGGAGGCGGTGGAGGACAAGGCGGTGGTGGTCGCCGTGGTCCAGGTCAGGGTGGACCCGGCGGAGACCAACAAGGACGTGCTGGAGAGCGGGACCAGCGCGGTCAGGGGGAGCCGGGCCAGAATGGCCGGCCTCCCCAGACTGACCAAGTTACAAGGTCTGTACCTGAACCAGATGCCCCAGCCAGCAAGCTAAAGCTGACCAGCCCTGTCGTTGGACAAGATGGGATGCTCCCAGCGAAGTTCACCTGTGATGGAATGGGCATTTCCCCTCCCGTTGCTTGGACCAACGCTCCAGATGGAACCAAGGGGTATGCCGTGGTTATGCACCACAACCCACCGGATGGAAGTACACACGTTTACTGGGTACTCGCAGGACTTGATGGCAACATCACAAAGGTAGCGGAAAATGCGATGGGTATTGGGCAAGTAGGAGCAAACACCGTTAATCGAAACTTGGGATACGCGCCGCCATGCTCAAAGGGGCCGGGTCGCAAATCATATTTCATAACCGTTTATGCTCTCAAGGAAGTCTGGAAACCAAAGGAAGGTGAGCGACTTACGCGTGACAGCTTGCTGACAGGAATCAAGGGTCTTGTCCTAGGAAAATCGGTTCTCGAAGTCGGATATGCCCGCCCGGATGGCGTAGGAGAAAAGAAGCCACAATGAATCATCGAAAAGTCGTAACAGGCCTCGTTGTTAGTGCTACGTTAATGGTGTCGGCGGGCGTTTACAGCAAAACATTTCATCAACAACGCAGTGCGCAACCGGGAGTAGTCAAGCCTGAAATGTCTGACACAATCACGGCTACTGTTTATGCTGACAACTGGTTTGCGATGTACATCAATGGCAAGTTAGTCGCCGTTGACCCAATTGACTTCCTTCCACACAATGTTGTCAAAGTCGACATTCTGCCTGAGTACCCAATGACCATCGCGATTGTGGCGAAGGACAATGCGGATCCGAAAACTGGCTTTGAATATGGTAATCGTGTCGGGGATGCCGGCATCGTCGTGAAATTCTCAGATGGCACTGTGAGCAATGCATCCTGGAAGGTGCAACGGATCTCTAGTGGCCCCCCAGTGAAGACTGTTCCATTTCCAACCGGTTGGGAGCAGCCTACCTTTGATGACAGTAAGTGGGAGAGCGCGACAGTCTATTCAACGCAGCGCGTAAATCCAAAGAAGCCTTACTACGATTATGACTTCATGGGAGCCAGCTTTGTCTGGACGACCGACTTAGACACAGACAACACTATTTTGCTACGGACAAAGGTCGAAAAGCCCGGCTGGAACAAGCGCTGGACTACAAAACCTGACCTCGATATTTCAGGTGCGCAAGTCAAGTACTAAGCCTAATCTGACGGTATCAGGTATGCTCATCGGCAACACCAATGTTGCATGACATCCGCTATTTAGGTGCATTCCTGATACCCATCTGTACCTTTGCTGGCATTAGCTTGCGCGGCCCGTGGACATTTGCGGGAGTTGTGTTTGCATTTGTTGTGATTCCTCTGGTTGAGCTGATCCTCGGGCAGTCCCAACCACATGCAACAAAGGATTTAGTTGGGCGACGTTTGCCCGACAAGTGGTTTGACATCCTGCTCTATTGCAACATCCCGATTGTTTACGCAGCAGTTTGGATGCTCGGAAACCTGACAGCAAAGCAATCGCTTTCATCATTTGAGATGACAGGGCTAGTCCTGTCTACGGGAGTGCTCCTCGGAGCCAATGGAATAAATGTTGGCCATGAGCTTGGACACCGAGGGAATCCTGTACAGCGGATGCTAGGGAAAATGCTCCTCATTCCCAGCCTCTACATGCATTTTCATATTGAGCACAACCGTGGACATCACCTACACGTCGCCACACGGAATGACCCGAGTACGGCACGCTACGGGGAGGCCTTGTATGTCTTTTGGCCCCGAACACTGCTAATGACCTATATCAACGCTTGGAGAATCGAGAGCGCGCGGATCCGAGGGCGGGGTGAAACGGGGATAAAGGGCATCAACGGGATGCTTACCTACTCAGCCATCGAGCTTGGCTATTGCGTGTCGCTTATAGTTCTCTTTGGACTTCCTTCTGCATTGATTTTGCTCGCAGCGGGGGGTGTTGGTGCGTTGCTGCTTGAGACCATTAACTACATTGAGCACTATGGTCTCACACGAAAACAGCTCGCATCCGGGAAGTTCGAACGTGTTACTGATCGGCATTCATGGAACTCTAACCACCACATCGGGCGGATTGTCCTCTATGAGCTAACGCGCCATTCCGACCACCATGCGGTTGCGGGGAAGCCCTATCAACGCCTCGAGCACCGGGATGCGGCCCCCCAACTTCCGTTTGGCTATCCGACAAGTATGCTGCTGGCGATGTGTCCTCCGCTTTGGTTTCGCATCATGAACAAGCGTGTTCCTGCCGAGATGCGAGATTAAGCCTAGACCTGCTCAAGCTTCAGCAGTGGCTGATCTCCGGAGTCATACTGCGCGACGAAGAGGTCACCAGATGTCGCGAGAGTTGCATCATGGGGATGTCGAAACGGCGTATCGTCTCTTGTAACTAAAGTGGTCTTACCTGCGACATTGCGGATTGTTGCACCCACTGCTCCGATTGGCTTAAGGCGTTTATCGTGAAATGTCACCGATCCTGGCGCTTTGAAGTCT
>JAURHZ010000072.1 GCA_030833025.1 Armatimonadota bacterium | reverse complement strand
GCTGCGATTGCTGCAAATGCCACGGCAACGCTGAGTGCAACGAATAATGGCGTAACGGTTACGACGTCGCTGGTCGTGCGCGGGCCAGCCCCGATTTCTGTGACGCTTTCACCTACATCGGTGGCTGGTGGACGAACATCGACGGCTACCATCACCTTGGAAGCCCCCGCACCTGCGGGCGGTGTTGTGGTTGACCTCAGCACTTCCATCGCGGATGCCAGTGTCCAAGCAAGTGTGACGATCCCCGCTGGAGCATCAAAGGCATCGGTTGTTGTCACAACCCGAGCTGTCAGTGCAAATGTCAGTGCATCCATACGGGCATCTCTGAATGGTGTCCAGAAATCAGGCACCCTCGTGATCGCAGCGCCGATTATCCGCACTGTGACCTTTACACCATCGAGTGTTACGGGAGGCCTATCGACCCCAGGAATGGTGACACTACAGTCACCTGCGCCGGTTGGCGGGACGGTTGTTACACTGCTGAGTGCGAACCCACTTGTCAGCGTTCCTGCCACGGTAACTGTCCCTGCAAATGCGACGACGGCGCTCTTTACAGCATCGACGCTCGTGACTGGAGTCGATACAAATGTCGTCGTGACAGGCACAACGGGTGCATTATCCGTTGTCGGAACGCTAAAGGTTTTAGCCCCGCGGGTGCTGTCGATTGCTTTTCCAAGCAGCTCCCCTGTGGGCGGTACGACCATCACCGGGACGATAAAACTGACCGGTAAGGCTCCAGCTGAAGGCTGTGTAGTGAATCTAACAAATGGCCTTGCGGGAATCACCGCGCCATCGACTGTTACTGTAGATGCCGGTCTCGATACGGCCACTTTCTCGGTTACACTGCCGGTCGTCGCAGCGGACACAGTGGTGCCGTGGAAAGCGAGTCTTAATGGTGCATTCAAGACATTCACGATGACGATAAAGCCTGCATCGATGCTGGCTGTGTCGTTCAGTCCCGTGAGTGCGGCTGGTGGTGCACCGATGACAGGGAAGGTGACATTGACGGGGCAGGCCCCGGATGGTGGAACGACGGTTACATTGGTGAGTGCGTTACCGGGTATCGCAGCTGTTCCGGCATCGGTTGTCGTACCCGCTGGAGCCACAAATGTGTCGTTCCCAGTGACAACGGTTCCTGTGGCAGCGGATACAAATGTGAGCATCACCGCAACGACTGGCGCCACGAGTAAAGTTGGTACGGCACGTGTGTTAGCCCCGGTTGTGACGGCATTTTTGCTTTCAAATTCGGTGATTCAGGGTGGGAAAACACTGTCTGGTCGCGTCAACATATCGGGCACCGCGCCAGCGGGCGGTGTGGTGGTTACGCTCACAAGCACTGATGCCAGTGTTACGCCACCGGTCACGGTTATCGTCCCGGAAGGCACCAAAACGGTTGGGTTTGCTATCCCGACGAGCGTTGTGACGACAAGCACCGTCGTGACGCTAACCGCACAGACTGGCGCTACATCCAAGACGGTGATGGTGACTATTAACCCGTAGATGGGCACTTAAGTTGTAACTGTCAATCGGCGGATTCCGTGTCGCGGAGAATTGACAAAACCGGTGTCCGGGCGGTTTACTGTAAATGGAGAATGTCATGATTGGATTGCTGGAACGAATTCCTTGGCCGCTGCGCGCACTGATGATGTGGTGTGGCACGTTGGCTGGTATAGGCCTCTGCTTCTATTGCAGCCGTGCAGACTGGGCTGTCAGCCATTCGTGGCAAGAAAGCCTTGGGATTATGACGGGATGGTTTATGGCATTTGGTTCGCCAATCATCCTGCTGAACACCAAGAGCCCTTGGGACGACTAGTCTTACAGCGCATCTAAGAGCATTATTTGAAAGCCACACCGTCGTCGGTGTGGCTTTTTTGTTGCCTCAAAACACATGTAAGAGTGCGCGTAGTCTAACTTTCTACATCCGGGATCGGGTGCCACTTTGGACTTGATGTAAGCATCTGGCAGATATACTTGATGCATGCTATCCACATCCACACGTGTCGCAATCCCACTTCGCCTCCCGGAGCGCCTGAGTGCTCTCCCAAAGCTGGCCTACAACCTTTATTGGTCGTGGTCACCAACGGTCCGCGCTGTATGGGAGCGGATTGGTGGGCATGCCGCGTGGCAGGACAGTGGACATAATCCCGTTCGTCTTCTGCGCACAACGCCTGCCGCACGATGGCAGGAATTAGCAACCGATGCGTCATTCCTTAAGCGCCTCGATGCCGCTACTGCAGAGCTTGAAACCTATCTCGCTGGTGAGACTTGGTGGGATACACATCAGCCAAAGGACCTTCCCGCCGATTACCGCATCGCGTACTTCTCCGCTGAGTTTGGAATTGCGGAATGTCTTCCCATTTATAGCGGTGGTCTAGGAGTGCTTTCGGGTGACCACTGCAAAGCATCCAGTGACCTTGGCATCCCACTGACTGCTGTAGGCTTTCTCTACCGAAAGGGCTACTTCCGCCAAGACATCGACAACAACGGCTGGCAAGTCGAAAACTATCCGCCCGTGCATCCAGAAGACCTCCCGCTGCGCGATACTGGCCACACAATCGATGTCACACTTCCCTATCGTAGTGTTCGTTGCCGCGTCTGGATCGCAGATGTCGGACGTATGCAGCTAGTTCTCCTCGATACCTTTGTTCCCGAAAACAACGAGACGGATAAGTGGATTGCCGGCAATCTCTATGGTGGTAATCAGGAAACCCGCATCCAGCAGGAGCTTCTCCTTGGTGTTGGCGGTCTTCGCGCCCTCGATGTCCTTGGTCTGAGACCGACGGTCTGTCACATGAATGAAGGCCACAGCGCATTCTTGGCTCTCGAGCGGATTCGACAGGGTGTGCAAGAGCATCAATGGACATCCGATTTGTCCGCGACGATCTCCAAATCTGGAAATGTCTTTACAACCCACACGCCGGTCCCGGCTGGATTTGATGTCTTTCCACGCTCGCTCTTTGATCACTACCTCGCGGATGCCGCAGGCCAAGCAGGCTTTGACCTCGATTATGTGCGTGGCCGTGGGCATCACCCAAGCGAAACGGATGAACGCTTCAACATGGCCGTGTTCGCCATCCGCAATGCCGGCTTTGTAAATGCAGTCGCGCAGCTGCACGGTGAAGTCTCACGTGAAATGGCGAGGCCGGGCTGGCCCGAACATCCCGTGGATGAAATCCCTATTACCAGTGTCACCAATGGCATCCATACCCGCACCTTCCTCTCTGAGGAGATGCTGGCGCTGTGGAATTCCGTGGATGCATTCAAAGACCCAAGTGGTCTGCAGCGCCTCGACCTAGGTGAAATCTGGCGTGTTCGCAATGCAACCCGTCGTCGGTTGGTCGAGTGGACACGGACACGTTTGACAAAGCGCGCGATGCGCCGCGAAGCAGATGACATCGCCGCCGCACGCCATGCGCTCGACCCGGATGTTCTGACCATCGGGTTTGCCCGTCGCTTTGCAACGTACAAGCGTGGCGATCTCCTCCTAAGAGACCGTGACCGTATCAAGCGCCTCCTAGCCGGGCCGAACCCGGTACAGGTAGTATTTGCGGGTAAGTCACATCCTAAGGATGAAAACGGCAAGCGCATCCTTCAGGACATCGTCCGCTTCACCCAGGAACCCGGCGTCCGCGGAAAGGTGGTTTTCCTAGAGGATTACGACCTCGAAATGGCCCGCTACCTCGTTCAAGGCGTTGACATTTGGCTGAATACGCCTCGCCGCCCGATGGAAGCATCCGGGACGAGTGGCATGAAAGCCGTCATTAACGGCGCGCTGCACTGCTCCGTCCTCGATGGCTGGTGGGCCGAAGCGTACCACCCGGACCTCGGGTTCTCGATTGGTGTTGGTGATATGCCGGATGATCACGAGCTGGCAGACCGCCGAGAGGCCGAAGACCTCTACACACTGCTCGAGCGTGACATTGTCCCGATGTTCTATGACCGCGGAGCCGATGGCCTTCCGGAGGCATGGCTCAAAATGGTCCGTGAAAGCATCGCCGTTCTTGGCCCACACTTTTCAACGGATCGCATGGTTCGCGAGTACACCGAGCGCGCTTATGTGCCGAATGGTCAGCGCTACTTGGCACTCGTTGCTGATAATGGCGCGGAAGGCCGTACGTTCCTTGATTGGAAAAACCGTGTGCGTGCGGCATGGCCGGATGTCAAGCTGGTCAATGGTCGCCTGACAGAGCGCGAAGTCGGGTTGCTGGAGGCATCCGTGGATGTCCATCTGGGAAATACCATCACGGGTGATGATGTCACTGTGTCGGTCATTATTGGTATCGAAACGGATGGAGCCCTTGGCACGGATGCAGTTCGTTCGGATGTCGGCGAGCTGGTTTCCACGGGCAATGGTTGGTATCGCTGGACGGGCCAGCTGGCATGGACACTTGCCGGGCCAACTGGGGCAAGGTTCCGGATGGACCCAAGCCACGCCCGGGCCGAATCACCGATAGAGCTCCCGCTCATTCGCTGGGATTAGACAGACAATGATGCAAGAAACGGTAGCGGTACTTGGAGCTGGGAGTTGGGGCACAGCACTCGCATTGCTTCTTGCGCGTGCAGGGGTAAGCGTACGCCTCTGGGACCGCTCGTCTGAGCAAGTAAACCAGCTGCGGGAACATCGCGAAAATCGCCAATACCTCGCCGGCTGTTTGCTTCCAGAGTCGATTGAACTTGTCGCAGACCTAGCTACCACTGTCGATAATGTGGATGGCATCGTCTTTGCGGTGCCTGCCGGTGCTCTTGGACAAATGACCACGCAGGTTGTCAAGCTCCTCGATGGCAAGCTTGGCGTCCATACAGGGCCAATCGCAGTTATCGTCAGCAAGGGTATTAAGGTTGATAGCCTCCTCTTGCCAACCGCGGTAATGCAGCAGTCTGGCTGGAATGGGCGCAGTGTTGTTCTTAGCGGGCCAAATCTTGCCACAGAAGTCGCACAAGATATTCCTGCGGCGGCGGTGGCGGCCTGCCACGATGTCGATACGGCAGCAGCTGTTCAGCGCTGGTTTTGTACGGAACGCTTCCGCGTGTATGCATCCACGGATCGCATCGGCGTCGAAGTCGGTGGTGCTGTCAAAAATGTCCTCGCGGTAGCTGCTGGCATCTCTGATGGCCTTGGCTTTGGGGACAACACAAAAGCGGCGCTCCTCACGCGTGGTCTGGTTGAAATGGCACGCCTCGGCGTGGCGATGGGAGCCACCAAAGACACGTTCTACGGCCTCACTGGCGTCGGTGACCTGCTCGCGACAGCCGGAAGCCGCCTCAGCCGGAACTGGCGGGTTGGGTATGCGCTTGCGCAGGGGATGTCGCTCCCAGATGCTGTTGCATCGTTAGGTCAGGTCGCTGAAGGTGTCGAGTCATCCAAGGCGCTACGAATGCTCTCGCAGCAGCACGGGGTTGAAATGCCTGTCAGTGATGCCGTTTTTGCCGTGTGTTATGAAAATGTGCAACCACGAGAAGCCGTCGCCCGCCTGATGGGTCGCTTTGCGGGAATTGAATAGCGCAAATATTCGCCAGCTGCTTGCAGGAAAATAGATAGGCCTCCTGCGAAATTGCTCACGGCTTGGCCGGCACCGTTGCCCGCCGAGCGGCACGAGGAAAACCATGAGCAAACAGGTACGCATAGGCATCATCGGCTCCGGGGGCATGGCACGCCACCATATGGGCCAGCTGAAAAACATCGAGGGTGTGCAAGTCACCGCCCTCTGTGACATCAATCCAAGCCAAATCGCACTCGCCAAAGAGACCTATCCGTATCTTCGGAATGCATTTGAGACAGCGGATTACAAAGAGCTGCTCGCCCGCGAGGATGTCGATGCTGTTCAAATCATCACCCCGCACACGCAGCACTTCGATCAGGTAAATGCGGCGATGGATGCTGGCAAGCACATCCTTTGTGAAAAACCAATGGTTTCAAGCGTTACGGAAGCCCATGCCCTTCTTGAGCGAAACAAGTCGTATGACAAGGTCTTTGCGCTTGCCTACCAACGGCATGCATTTGGGCAATTTTCCATCATCAAAGACAAAATCGCATCCGGGGAGCTTGGCGCAGTCACGTACATTTCTGCGATGCAATGTCAGCACTGGAAGACAGCTGTCGCAGGCACTTGGCGTCAGGATCCAGCCCTGTCGGGTGGTGGGCAGATCAATGACTCCGGGTCGCACCTCGTAGATATTATTCTGTGGGTTACGGGACTTACTGTTGCGCAGGTTGCTGCGTTTATGGATAACCGGGGAACCCCGGTAGATATCGACTCCGCGCTTTCGCTAACCTTCACGAATGGCGCGATTGGGAACATCTCGGTCATTGGTGACACCGTTGTCGGCTGGCATGAAGACATCACGATTTGGTGCGAGCGCGGTGCTTTCTTCTACCGGAACGGCAACCTCTCGTTTGTCGATCAGAACAATGTGCGGACGACCCTCGATGGCGCGACGATTCCCGGAACCCGCAACATCGATGAAGACTTTGTTCAGGTTATCCGTGGTGAGCGCGAGACCCCCGCTGCGCCTCCGATTTGTGGTCTGCGTACCATTGAGCTAACCGAAGCGGCGTGGAAGAGTGCTGCGGATGGTGGCCGTCCGGTTCGTATGAACTAGTCTGAAGTCAGCTAACAGATAAGGCCTCCGGAGTACTTCCGGGGGCTTTTCTGTGTCCGATAGCCTTCTCTACAGCGATTGCCTTTCGCTTGTTGGTTGGACGAATGGTTGTTATTCGTGTACGGTGGCAATCGTGAACAAAGAGCCACTGGCATCGACAATGTGGAACCCAACCAGACCGATTATCGGAATGGTGCATCTGTCCGCACTTCCGGGAAGTGTTCGGTACGAACAATCCCTTGACCTTACGATTGAGCGTGCGGTTCGG
Source organism: Armatimonadota bacterium (assembly GCA_030833025.1). GTDB lineage: Bacteria > Armatimonadota > Armatimonadia > Armatimonadales > Armatimonadaceae > CAIRTT01. Next base: position 2,873 of record JAURHZ010000072.1, on the reverse strand, counting down.
GAGGCGGGGCGCTGGGCGGATGCCGGCGCGGATGCAATTATGGTTGAGAATTTCTTCGATGCACCATTTGCTCTCGAAACAGTGCCACCGATCACGGTTGCATGCCTGACGTGCTGCGCCGCAGCGCTTCGCTCCGCGTATCCTGACATCCCGCTTGGTATCAACTGCCTCCGCAACGATGGCCCGGCTGCTGTCTCGATTGCACATGCCGTTGGGGCTCAGCTGGTGCGCATTAATGTCTATGTCGGGGCGGCGGTCACCGACCAGGGAATCGTTCAGGGGCAGGCCCGTGCCGTGCAGCTGCTCAAGTCCCAGCTGGGTGCAAATGTCCGCGTTTGGTCCGATGTCTTTGTCAAGCACGCTAGCCAGCTTGGCGGAGCTGATATGCGTATTGAGGATCATGCCAAGGATGCGGTTTACCGCGGCCTCTCGGATGGCCTTATCGTGAGCGGAACCGGGACAGGTTTTGGTGTGGACACGGCGGATATCGAGCGTGTGCGGGCGGCAGTTCCAGGCTCCCTGATTGCAGTGGGCAGCGGCTATACACCAGCAACCGCTGCGACACTTGCGGCTGCGGGAGCAACGGCGGTGATTGTCGGGACTGGAGCGAAGCCGGGCGGGGATGTCACCCGTGAAGTGGATGCTGGTTTGGCGCGGCAGTGTGTGGATGCGTGGCGCTTAGCTTGCAGTGAGTGAGATGCAGCGGCTAGGGTCCCGGTTAGGACTCTTGAAGCTCTGTGTACTTTGCAGATGACCCCCGGGCGAGCTCTACAGGATACTTTTGCGCGTTTCGTTCCATCTTGCGTGTAAACGCGGCTTCAATATCGATGCCTTGGTCATGTGCGAGCAGGAGGGTGTAGTAAAGAACATCTACCAGCTCATCCCCGAGGGACTCACGCTTCTCCGCTAGCTTTGCATCGAGCGCATCGCCGTTCTTCCACTGCATCAGCTCAAGCACTTCCGTGGCTTCGAGAACCAGGGACAGAGCGACATCTTTGGGTGTGTGGAACTGCTTCCAGTCACGTGCATCCCGGAACGCGGTGATTGCTGCCGTGATTTCGTTAATGTCCATGTGGATGTTCTTCGCTGGGTTGTGTTGGAATTTGTTTCAGGAAGCCCTCGAGCTTTTTGGCGTACTCGGCGGGTTTGCGGTGGATGATCTCTGTGTGGCGCGTTCCTTCGACAATCCATATTTCCGGATCGCCGGGATAGGCGGTCGCAAGGCGGTAGGTGTGGCTTACGGGAATCAGGTTGTCATCCGTGCCGTGGACGAGGAGGAGCGGCGTGTCGGTCATCAGGTGGATGTTCGCCTCGGGTGCGACATCATAGGGATGCATACCGAGAACGGTGGCTCCAAAGGTCGATGTTGGTTCGGAAACAAGCTGGCCGATCTTCGGACCGAATACCATTTCAAGGTGCTTGGTGATGGGTTCATCGAGGCGTGCAAATGGACTATCTGCAATGACAGCAGAGATGTCTGGGTCTTCTGCGGCGACCATTAAGGAAATGGATGCGCCCATCGACTCACCGAGCAGCACAACTGGCAGGCCGGGGTAGGCAGCGCGTGCCGCCGCGATGGTTGCTCGCAGGTCTTGATGTTCCTGCACGCCAAAGGTGGTGCCTTTGCCACCGGATTCTCCGCTGCCTCTGAAATCATGCATCACGATTGAGAACCCAAGTGGATGCAAGTGCTCCGCATAGAGGAGCATATTGCCTTTATTGCTTGCATAGCCGTGGCTGACGATACACACGCCACGTGGGGCATTACGGGGGATGTGCCAGGCATCCAGAGCGATGCCATCCGGCGCGGTGAGGGCCCAGCGGTCATAGGGGAGCCCGAGCTCTGTCATCGGTGTACGGGCATCCCGCTTGCGCGGTGGATTGAGGAAAAACCAGGTAAGCAGGCGCGGCACAAACCCTGGGATATAGGGTTTCCGAGTGTTTTTGGGGATGCTTTGACTGCTGGTCATGTCTGAATCCTATCACTTGTGTTAACGGTTGAGGATAGGCCCAATTACCTATACGTAAGGAATCATCCTGAGGAAAATCACGCTGTGTGCCAACACTATTGGTGTATGTACGACGTCAATCATGATGCAGGCTGGGTGTATGCATTACACCCTATCGATGGCCCAGGGTATGTTTGTGTGACGCGATCCGCGGGGGAGCATGTTGTAGTGATCTCTGATGGTGCGGCTGCGATGGACTGGCGTGACAGACAGGGGCTGCGCGACTGGGTGGACATTGTTGCGGTGCGGCTTTCGAGTGCTCCGTTTGACCATTTTTGGTGGGATGGAGTTGCATTTAGTCGGCCGCGTCTGACGGCGACTGCGTGAAAACAATGTGATTGGTTGATGGCAATCGGCAGCCATCAACGGCTAAGGACAGAGTCCCGTGAAGCAAGGAAGCTTTGCGGGGCTTTGTTTCATTTGATGCCATGGCAAGGTATTGAGCATGAGTTTTATGCGAAGACCGAAAAGAAAAACACCCCCATTCACACGTCTTTGTGAATAGGGGTGTCTCTCAGCCTAGAGGGAGACTACGCAATTGGCTTCTTGGTGCGATAGCCTTCTGGGTGATCTCGGTGCCAATTTCTGCTGAGTTCGTTCTGGCGTCTGCTACAGGAAGGTTCAGAGAAAAGAAAAACACCCCCAACTTGGGGGTGCTTATTAGAAGAGTCAACGAAAGCGTTTACGCTGTTGCCTTCTTTGTTCGGTAGCCTTCCGGATGATCCCGGCGCCAATTGTACGCATGTTCGATAATCGTTTCGATATCCGGGTAAAGCGGGTTCCATCCAAGCTCCGTGCGAATACGCTCACAGCTCGCTACTAGGCGTCCTGGGTCGCCTGCGCGGCGCGGAGCATCGATGGCAC